>CAYFTY010000410.1:0-4794 GCA_964346045.1 uncultured Bradymonadales bacterium
TGCCGATGTACCTGCTCGAGCGCTACCGCAAAAAACCGAGCGATGTGTTCAGGCCGATTCGCACCCTCACGCATGGGTCGGTGCACCGTGAGTCTGGCCTCGAGCTCTTTGACTGGTACACACCCCTGCTCGCCGGGCTTTTTCCGTACGGGCATCCGATTCGTGATGCTTCGCTTTTCGATATCAAGGCTGCGATGGTGGCTCGATACCTCGAAAAAGAGGGCATCGATGACGCTATCGTCTGGGTCTACCATCCAGGATATGGCGATGCCGTCGACCGCATTCCACGAAGTCTCCTCGTCTATGACTGCGTCGACAACTATCCCTCGTTTCCGGCCTACCGCGACGATCCCGATTGGCTCGCCGAACGTGAGGAAAGGCTCTGCCGAACGGCCGACCTGGTCACGTGCACAGCGCCGGCCTTGCGCGACCAGAAACAACCCTTCAACCCCGACAATACGTATCTGGTGCATAACGTCGGCGACGCCGAACATTTTGCGGCCGCGCGTGATCCTGCGACCATCGTTGCGCCTGAAATCGCCGAGCTCGATGGGCCCATATTCGGATTCGTGGGCGCTGTGAGCGATTATAAGTTGAACACCGACTGGCTCGTCGCCCTGGCAAAAGCACGGCGGGATGCACACGTCGTCGTCATTGGTCCGGTCGGCAAAGCAGACGCATCGACCGACGTTGCAAACCTGAGGCGTGAGCCAAACATACATCTGCTGGGACACCGGCCCTACGAAGAGCTTCCCCGATATCTCAAAGGCTTCGACGTCGCGACGATTCCCTATCGGATCAACGAGCACACCGAATCCGTGTTCCCCATCAAATTTTTCGAATTTCTGGCGACGGGAACCCCGGTTGTGATCTCGTCATTGCCCGCGCTCGAATCATACTGGGGAGAGGTCGAGGTCGCCTCTACGGCTGACGAATTCGTCGAAGCCTGCAATCGCGCTCTCGACGACCACGATGCCAGGCGAGAAGCACGCCGCATCGAGCTTGCCGACGAAAATTCGTGGCCAGCTCGAATCGGACGGATCCTCGAGCTCATCGACGAGCGCCTCAGCTCGACTTGATGAGCCCGCGGACCTCGGCGAATAGGTCGAGAGGCGTCAGCTTGCCCAGCACCCACATAACCCCGGCCCAGCCGACCAGGGCCGCAATCACGTAGAGAGCAAAGCCGAAGATGCCCGGCACGTAGGCCACGGTCACCATCTCAGAAGCGTAGAAGCAGCCGACCAGAATCGCCGATCCCGCAATCGCGAGCACATTGGCTTTGAGGATATCCAGGAAGGTCATCCCGACGAGTTTTTGCACGCCGTAGAACCAGATCGGCAGCGTCGTCGCAATCGCAATCAGCACGACCCAACACGCCCCAACGAGCTGCCACTCAGCCGTGAACGGATAGATGAGCAAAACGATCGCGAGGAATCGCGGCACATTCATTTTGAAGTCGAGATCAGGTCGGTCGCAGGCCTGAAAGAGCGCGCCGCCAAGGGCCGCGATCGAGCGCAAAAAAGCCGAGATTACGAGAATGCGGACGAGTGGGATGATCGGTTCCCATTTGGCTCCAATCACGTGCTCGACGATGCCCGGGGTGGCCATCCAGATGGCAACCCCCAGCGGCCCCGACAAGAGAAGAGTCGTGCGCATGACCCCATAGAACGCCTGGTTCAACGCCTCCTGGTTACCCTGCAGACGCGAGTACGTGGGAAAACTAACCTTTGAAATCACGTGGGTAATCTTCGTCGCCGGCAGATTCGAGATGCTGTAGGCGAGCTGATAGAACGCCAACGCGGCCGGGCCGAGGTATTTGCTGACGAAGATGTCATCACCCTGCGTGATGATGAAGAGCATTACTGAAAGCCCGGTGATCCAGCGGCCAAACGTGACCAACTCTCGAGCCCGCGGCCAGTTCCACTCGAACCTCGGGCGAAAGGGGTGCACGATATAGGAGATCGTCAGTCCAACCGCCGCCGAGGCGACGAGGCCGATCACAAGGCCCCAGACGTCCTCGAGGATGATGATCGCAGGGATCGCGACGCCCGCATGCGCAAAGGCCCGCAGACCATTCACCAGGCATATGGTCTTGAAATCGAGGTCGCGGCTGAAGAAGACGATGCCGATATTCTGAGCACCGTTGAGAATCATCTGCGCCGACGCCACCCAGATCAGCCACTTCAAGAGCGGCTCGCCATAGAAGTCTGCGACGAAGGGCGCGGCGGCAATCACGATGCCGCCGAGGAGCAACCCACGCAGCACGTGCCATGTCCACGCCACGTTGAGATAGGGTTCGACGTCGTCCTGCTTCTGCACGAGCGCCTGATCGAATCCCGTGCGACTGAACGATTCGAGGATTGCGATCGTCAACAAGACGATGCCCATCAGACCCAGATCGTGCGGGGCCAGGATGCGAGCGGCGACGATTGAACTCGCCAGCTCGGCTCCTCCCTTGAGCACCTCACTGAGCGAGATCCAGAACGATCCGCTCTTCAGTTTTTGTCCGAAATCAGGTTCGCTCATCGGTCGACACCGCGTCGAATCGGGATCGGGTGTCGCAAGGAATCACCGAATGCGGCAGCCGATGAAACGATGATAAGGCATCTCGAAGACACGAAACGAACTCTCGACCTCGAGGCCCTCGGCTCGCAACGTGTTCAGAATCTTGTCGATGGAGTAGCCCCTTTTTCCGAGCTCCCAGTAGTGCTGGCCATCGAATTCGTGCTCGTCAGGTCTGGGATTTGGCAGGTCTTTGAGCACGTGCGCGACTTCGTTGCGACTGCGATTGATATCGACTCGCACGTACGGTGTCACATCGGGAAGGCTCAAGAGAACCCATCGGCGCGCGACCCGTTTGAGCTCTCGCACCGCGGGAGTGAAAACGTCCCAGGGCAGATGCTCGAGCGTCTCGAAGCAGCACGACATGTCGAATTCACCGTCATCGAACGGAAGCTCTAGCACTGACCCCACCGTGTCTGGCTCGAGGCGCTCATCAAAATCCAGGGTGTGAACATCGACTCCGGCGCGCCTCAGATAACGACTCACGAAACCGTTTCCGATTCCGACCTCGAGCATCGACTCGGGCTGACGCGTCAGCACCTCGTCGATCTGATGCCAGTAGCTCAGAAAACGCTCTTTTTTGTCGTAGGTGAGGTCTGCGTAATGCTCGGGTTCGACCTGAATATCAAAAGCCATTTGATTCACTCGTACTCATGCGCAGCTGCGCGCTATCTCGTCTCCGTTGGGTTATCACGGCGCCCGACGAGAGTCCAACCGGGGTCTTGGCCCCGCATCAGGAGACCATTCTCTCGGCAAAACGCGTTGCCAGTGCCATGATCGACTCCTGGGGGTTCACACCGAGACTCGTGGGTAAAGTGCCTCCATCGACCACATAGAGGCCTTCGATATCCCAGACGGCTCCGTTTTCGTCGACGACTGAGTTTGACCTGGTTCGTCCCATGCGCGTCGTCCCGAGTGGATGCTGCGACGTGCATTCGAAACGACTCATCGGAATCGACTCGAGATCAAGACTGCGGAAGGCGTCGGCATCGACCGGATCATGGCCAAGAATGGGAATGTAGAGCTCTTTTGCACCTGCAGCCAGATAGGTTTCACCGAGTTCGCGCACCACCCGTGGCACCAGCGCCCTGTCCTTCTCGGACATCCGGTAGGTCATCAGCGGTTCGCGCCCAAATGGATTCTTACGAATGCGACCACCGCCCTCGTCGTGAATCATTCCCCCAAACATCGCGAGTTTGTCGAGATGCTCGATGCGATCGGTGAACTCTGCACCAATTCCAGGAACACCGCTCGCGACGGCAAAGGGAGGAACGAACACGCTGATCAACGTGAAGCCCTCGTCCTCGAAGTGGTCGGTATAGGCACTTTGCAAGGCTCCCTCCCAACCTCGCACAATCTCATCAAACCGGGCGATCATTCGAAAGCCCGGATGAAGGGTGAGATTTCGCCCAATCTGACGCAGCCTCGAGCCCGTTTTCCATAGCAGAAGCGGTGTGTGGGCTGCCCCGGCTGCAAAGACGACACGCGCGGCCTTGATCTCGGCGCGGTGCCTCTTCTTACGTCGATCATCGAGGAGCCATCCGCGAATCCCATCCACCCGGCCACGACGTGAGGTCGCCTTTTCGGCCAGGAAGTCTGATATGATCAATGCGCCATGGTCGACAGCGGTCGGGAGATACGAAATATCGACCGACATCTTCGCGCCAACGGGACAGCCAAAATTGCATTGCGCGAGCCCCTGACATCCGCTGGTATTGCGATGCGTCGGCTTGACCTCGATGCCACGGCTGGCGGCCCCGTCTGCCCAGAGCGTTGTGCTCTTCGAGCGCATTTCTTCAGGCACCTCGGCGATCGAGGCGATCTCTTCGACTTCCTCGAAATAGCGCTCCATGCGCTCTGGCGTGAAGTCTTCGAGCCCGTGATCACGAACCCATTCGCCCAGGACCCAATCGGGCGTTCGAAAACACACTCCGCCCGTCAGCAGCGAAGAACCACCGACCGCACGCCCCATGGTCACATTGATCACCGGAGAGTCGCCGAGCCCGACCGCGGCCGTCGCCCCGCCCTCTCTCCACACAGCGCGTAGATGCTCGGTCGGCCGCATCTTCGAGTAGACCGGTTCGGGAACACGCGGCCCCTCTTCGACGACGATGACCCGCTCACCTGCCTCGCTGAGCTTTGCTGCAACGACGGCACCACTCGCACCCGAGCCAACGATGACCGTATCGCATTCGAGAGAGAGTGCGCCTTCGTGCGCCCTTCCTGATATAT
>CAYFTY010000411.1:0-4791 GCA_964346045.1 uncultured Bradymonadales bacterium
CCGATCGCTCGGTCGAAGAGGTCGAATGGATCTTGAGCATCGGAGGCATCGTCGTAAAAACCGGTGTGACCGTGGGGCGTGATATTCCCTGGAAAGAGCTCGAAGTCAAACACGACGCCATCTTTCTGGGGATGGGACTCGGACCTGATAAATTCCCGGGTCTCGACGGCGAAGAACTCGAGGGCGTGATGGGTGCCGTCGACTGGATTCGCCGCATGAAGCTCGAGCCGATCGACCTTGGCGACGTGCGCCACGCGGTGGTGCTCGGAGGCGGCAACACCGCACTCGATTGCCTGCGTGAGCTGCGAGGTCTCGGGGTCGAGCACGTATCGATGGTCTACCGCGGCGACGAGGAAGGCATGAGCGGGTACGACCATGAGTGGCAATCGGCCAACGTCGAAGGGGCGAGCGCGATCTGGCGCGCGATACCGACTCGCTTTAACGGCAACCGAGCTTTATCTTCCGTGAGTTGTCAGCTCGTCGATGCCAACAAGCAACCGCTCGAGGGCGAGACATTCGACATCAAAGCCGATCTCGCGCTCGTGGCATTCGGACAGTCCAAACTCGGCGACATGCTGGCCGACCTCGAGGGCATCGAGGTGAAGTGGGGGACGCTCGTAGTCGATGAAGACCAGGCAACCGGCCGGGCCGGCTGGTTTGCCGGAGGCGACGGCTCGAATGGAGCCAAAGAAGTCGTCAACGCGGCTGACGAAGGAAAGCGAGCTGCCACGAGCATCGACCGATACCTCGAGGAAGCCTGATATGCCTGATATTCGAGCCAATTGCGCAGGAATCGAGTCGCCCAATCCATTCTGGCTTGCATCGGCGCCCCCGACGAATAGCGCCGAGCAGGTGCAACGTGCGTTCGACCACGGCTGGGGTGGTGCGGTGTGGAAGACACTCGGAGAGCCCATCCAGAATACATCGAGCCGCTACGGGGCCGTGAGCTATGGCGGCAAGAATGTCATCGGGTTCAATAATATCGAGCTGATCACCGACCGACCGCTCGAAGTGAACCTCAAAGAAATCTACGAGACCAAAAAGAAGTACCCGAACCACGCCATCATCGTCTCTTTGATGGTCGACTCGCGCGAGGAGTGGCGCGATATCATCAAACGCAGCATCGACACCGGCGCCGACGGCCTCGAGCTGAACTTCGGATGCCCGCACGGGATGTGCGAGCGAGGCATGGGCTCGGCCGTGGGCCAGGAACCTGCGGTGAACCAGGAAATCACCTCGTGGGCTGCCGAATTCAGCACGATTCCCGTCCTCTCCAAACTCACGCCCAACGTCGGGGATATCCTGCCGCACGGGCTGGCCTCACAACGCGGAGGCGCGCACGGGGTCTCGCTGATCAACACCATCAAATCGATCATTGGTGTCGATATCGACCGACAGGTCGTGCAACCCCGAGTCGCCGGCGAGTCGACCAACGGTGGGTACTGTGGTGCGGCGGTGCGTCCCATCGCTTTGCACATGGTCGCGGCGCTCGCGCGCGACGAACGCTTCCAACTTCCGATCTCAGGTATCGGCGGCGTCACCAACTGGCGCGATGCCGTCGAGTTTTTCTTGCTGGGCTCGTCGACCGTGCAGGTCTGCACCGAAGTGATGCTCAAGGGATATCGCATCGTCGAAGACATGATCGAGGGTCTCGAACGCTACATGATCAAGCATGATTTCGAGACAATGGACGAGCTCGTCGGGAAGGCCATCCCCAGTTTTCAAACGTGGGGCGACCTCGACATGAATTATGAGACCGTCGCTCGAATCGACCCCGACCTGTGTATTGGCTGTCAGGTCTGCGTCACCGCCTGCCACGACGGTGCGCATCAATGCATCCATGTCGACGAAGATCCGATGATTCGGGTGCCGAAGGTCGATGAGAACGATTGTGTGGGCTGCAACCTCTGCCAGATCGTCTGCCCGGTCGATGGCTGCATTTCGATGATCGAAGTCGACAACGGCTGGGATCCCGCCACCTGGAACGAGCACGTCAAGAATGGCGTCGAATTGCGCCCGAAGAAGGGCGTACATTAGGCAGCTTTCAACGGACAGCGGCGAACAAGGTACCCAGCAGCCGAAAGCTGATCCCTCTTCCCTCGGGGGAGGCGAGGCTCGCCCTGGCGCGAGCCCGAGGGGGCTACCTGCCAAACCACCCACGCCCCCATCGACGACGCAAGAACTGTCACCTCCCACCAAAATCAGGTACAAGAACCAAAAGTACCGATTAGATCCTCACGGGGCGAAAACATGACCAAAAGCATCGCATTATTCATGACAGCTATCCTCACGCTTGCTCTGGGTTGCGGAGATGACGACTCGAGCGACATCAATAACCTGACAAATAATGGCAACAATGCGAGCAACGCCAACAACTTGCCGAACAACGCTAACAACGCAAATAACGGCAATAATGCCAACAACAGCAACCTCGAGGCGCAGCGCACGGCCGAAGACCTCTTCACCGCTGTGATGAATCTGACTCTGACGAATATCCTGGCGGGTGCCAATGCATTCGAAGAAGACGGCACCGAGGGCGAGACACCCTGCGCAGGAGCGATTGGTGTGCAGGGCTACGGCACGATGAACCTCGACTACGCAGATGGCAGCATCTTTGCCGAGTGGCAAGCGACGGCATCGCTCGATGGCTGCCTGGCCATGGAGAGTGGCTCGAATCCACCGATCGAATTTACGGGTCAGGACCCATCGGGCGACGGCACTCCGGATATCTACACAATCGACGGCACCATCGCTGCAATGACCTTCGACGAAGACGGTTTTCCGCCGACTACCGACGAAATGTTTCCCTTCATGCCTGACTACGACCCCGACGCCGAGCCAACCTGCTCGAATGTCGTGTTCGACGGTGTGCTACTCGAAGCTTTTGCGGTGGCACCAGACGAAGAGATGTTCACCAATACCGAAGAGTCCTACTCCGAGGGCGGATACACGGCAGGCACCATCACGGCAGACTGCGGTGGCCTGACGATTCAGTGCGACCTCAATGGCGGTCAGGTACCTCTCGCAACCTTGAGCCTGAGCGCAGTCACCGCGAGCAAGGATAGGGATTCGATCTGCGCCTACACCAACACCCTCTGAATACGGTTCCAGTGCAGTGCGCAAAGAGACGCGACTGCGTTCCGCCCGAGATGCTGGGTATAGTGGCCGACTTCTCGTACCACGAGAGTCGGCAAACCCAGCTCTGCGATGCGGCTTAACACTCGCTTGTCGAGCTGCATCCATTTTTGCACCAACATCCATCCAAGCCCGCAGAAGGCATCGTCTACCTTGAAGTTGATGACAGGAAATCAACCTCAATGGAGATGACGATGAAAACCTCACCCTACAAACGAAACACCTTTCTAGCCCTGCTTGTCTTCCTCGGCCTCATTGCATGCGGAGATGTCCCTATCGACGACAGCGTGATCTGCTGCAAGCTCGACGACGGCACGGTTTCTTCAGAGACCACCTCAGATTGCGAGAAGCTCGGTGGAAACCAGGTCGAAGACGAGCTCTGCGAATGCGACGAAGAGGTCTGCTGCGAGCTCGATGATGGGACCTTTCAGACCCTGCCCGAGAGCGAGTGCGCCAATATCGCGCATCCCGATCGATGCCTCGACGTGAGCCCTGCCGAAGAGGTCTGCTGCAAGACCGCTGATGGTTATCTCACACTGCCTGACGGCGAGTGCCCGGACAGTCAAACCGTCGCCGATGAGTTGTGCATCGAAGACGAAGAAATCTGCTGCAAGATGGACGATGGCACCTTCCAGACTCTGCTCTCGAGCGAGTGCCCGGAGACCCAGACCGTCGACGACGAGTTGTGCATCGAAGACGAAGACGTCTGCTGCGAGACGGCCATCGGCTACCAGACCTTACCGGCCAGCGAATGCCCGGACGGTCAGGTGACGACAGCTGACATGTGCGTCGTCGACGAAGACGTCTGCTGCGAGATGTCTGACGGCACCTTCCAGACCCTACCCGCGAGTCAATGCGACATGATCGCGCAAAACCCCGACCGCTGCCTGCAGTCGATCGAAGAGCTATGCTGCCGAATCGACGGTCAATTCGTGAATGTGCCTGCCGACCAGTGTCCCGAAGGCCAAGAAGCTCCGGCCGACATGTGCGTCGAAGACGAAGAAGTCTGCTGCGAAACCGCAGATGGCCTGATGACCCTTCCCTCGAGCGAGTGCCCGGACGGCCAAGAGGTCGCAGCCGAGATGTGCGAAGCGAAAGGAGAATGCACGAAGTTTCGTGCGGTCGACATGAGTACGCTTCCCTACACCACGACCGATGGTGACACCCTGCAGTCCTTCAACTCCTTCTGGGGAACCTTCCCGGTTCAGACCGGTTGGTCGTCACCGTGCCTCGATCATCCTGCAGGCGCCGAGCGTGCAGCTGTCGGCGTTGGCAACGACCTCGTCCTGAACTTCGCGGCTCCGGTGTCTTCCATCTACCTCTTGCGCTACCACGCGCAATCTGGAGACGACCTCGTCGTTCCAGGCGCCAACCTGACGCCGACGTCTTGCGGGGCGAGCAGCTACAACAACATCACCCGAGTCGATCTGCCAACGCCGAGTTCGAGCGTCACCGTTCAGGATATCTCGCCTGATGGCGGCTCGGGCTACTCGGTCTTGCTCGCCGAATGCATCGAGTGGGCCCAGAACTAACGCCGACCAGTACTCGTCAAACACGGGCCCGACGCAATCTCTTCGCGTCGGGCCTTTTTGCGTTCAGTCTTGCAGTGCCGAGAGAAGTCGCTGGCGGGAGGGAGCCAGTACCGGAAGTCCTCCC
>CAYFTY010000412.1:0-4782 GCA_964346045.1 uncultured Bradymonadales bacterium
GGTTTCCAGCCCCTGGGTTCGAGCCATTCGGCAAGTTCGCTCCGCTCGTGTCGAACGCGAGCCACGCGCTCTTCGACCTCGTCGCAATGAACCTCCAGCGCGTGAGAAGCCATGGCGACCGACGCCGAAGAAACCGGATAGGGGCCGCCGACTGCATGCAACACCTCGATCACGGAAGATGACGCGACGCAATAGCCAACGCGCAAGCCCGCAAGACCCCAGGCCTTTGAGAGCGTCCGGATCATCGCGATATTCTCGAAGTCCAAAAGCGCCGGCGTGGGATCTTCGTCTGCGAATTCGACGTACGCGAGGTCGACGAGCACGAGTGCGTCGGGGCACGATTCTGCGACCGCGATGATATCGTCGGTCGTAGCAATGCAACCGGTCGGATTGTTGGGGCTCACGATCGCGATGAGTCCCGTCGTCTCATCGACCGCATCCAGACAGAGATGCCGGGGGAAATCTTCGTGGTCGCCCCATGAAATGCGGCGCACTTCAGCACCCTGCAGCGCCGCATATCGCTCGATCATCTCAAAGCTCGGAGTCGGCATCACGATCGAGCGAGACTCATCGAGAAACCCACGACAGCAGCGATCGATGGCGTCGTCGCCGCCGGCGGTGACGAAGACGTTTTCTGCGGGAACGCCGGCGATCTCAGCCAACCGGGTCACCAATCGTTTACGGTCGGGGTAGCGTGAAACCGTCGTCACCGAGTCGACTGCGCGTAAGACATCGCTCGATGGCGGAAGCCCTTCGTTAGCATCGAGATGGAGGTCGACGGGCGCAGACGAGCGCGGCACGCGGTACCCACCGTCAACCTTTACGACTGGCTTGAGTCCCATCGAATCCTCAGGGAACGATCTGCGAGAGCGAGCTTACGACGATATCTGTGCCGCCATTGGCTTTGATCTCGGGAATCAGTGTTGCCAGTGTCTTTCGAGGCACTGCCGCTTTGACGGCGTATCCAGTGTCCCCGTGCAGACTCGAGACGGTCGGCTCACGCATGCACGGCAGGATCTCGATGAGCGCTCCGAGATTGTCGCGGGATACGTTGACCTCGAGCATCACGCGTCGGCGCGCCTCGAGAACGGCGCGCAGCACCAACACCATGTCTTCGATGCGGTCCCGCTTTTCGGGCTGGTCCATCGCACGAGGGTTGGCGTAGAGACGGGTCGACGAGTGCATGAGCACGTCGACGATCTCGAGTTGGTTGGCGCGCAAGGTCGAACCCGTCGCCGTATTGTCGACGATGCAATCCGCGTCTTCCGGAGGAAAGACTTCGGTGGCCCCGTACGAGTGCACGAACGACGCGTCGAGCCCCTTCTCTTCAATCCATGTGAGCGTGAGGTTTCGGTACTCCGAAGCCACCACGATCGACTGGTCGGGAAGCGCCCCATCGACCAGAAAGTCCGATCGCGAAGCGGCAACCAGGCGCACCGGATCCATCCCGGTGTCGAGTACTTCGACCAGCTCTGCGCCCAACTCGGCAACCCAATCCGCGCCTGCGAATCCGAGGTCGCGCGATCCTGCATGCAACATCTCTACGATATTCTGCGGCTTGAGGATTTTGGTTTCGAATCCCTCGAGACTGATCGAGGGTCGATAATCGCGGCTTCCAATCGCCACTCGAATTCCTGCATCATTGAGGAGTTCCTTGACTCCCTCGTGCATGCGGCCTTTCGGAAGACCGAATCGTATCGTACTCATCTTTACTCCGTAGCGTGAGCGCTCTCGTGCGCAACAGTGCGATGCAAGCTTTTCGCCCTCGATGCGAGACGTGCTCGAATCTTTCTCATCCACCAGGTGTGGTCCAAGAGGCCACAGCCCCAGCCGGCGGCGAGTCTGCCAGACTGAGCGCGCCTCTGCAACGATTGGCGCAGTGCGTCATTTTGATCTCGATTCTGATGAGTTTCGCCCCGGCCAACACCAGCCCACCGTCGAGCCCCTTGACCTGGGACTGAGACGGGCGAATATAGCCCCATCCTCTTCGCACTCCACTGGTTCAGCGCTCGGGGTGCAGGATTCGTCCTTGCATCGAATGGGTACGGGAATAAGCGAGGCCGCGCGCGGCCTTTCGATCGACGTAGTTCGAGTTCATCGAATCATCGCCAAGATGCCGTTGTTTCGCGGTGATCGGCGTGTTAGATGAATAGAGGCCCACGCACATCAACCCCCGAGCATCGAGAATCGTACATGGAGAAATTTGTCATCGAAGGTGGTCGTCCACTTTCGGGTCGCGTTCGACCCGGTGGAAGCAAGAACGAGGCGCTGCCCTGCATCGCCGCAACGCTGTTGACCGACGAGGAAGTCACCCTTCGCAACGTCCCCCGCATCCGTGATGTGGAAGTCATGCTGGCCGTCATCGCCGACCTCGGTGGTGTATATGAATGGGTCGACGACGGGGTTGTGAAAGTCCAGACCAAAAACGTCGACTCGACGAAGTTGAATCAGGAACTCTGCCGAAAGGTGAGAGCCTCTATTCTCTTTGCGGGCGCTATGCTTGCGCGAGAGGGAGGATGCGAACTTCCCCCACCAGGTGGTGACGTCATCGGACGCCGGCGACTCGATACTCATTTCCTCGCCTTCGAAGCGCTCGGAGCCACGGTCGAATTGACCGAGAATTCGTTCATCTTCAGCGGCGACAAGATGAAAGGGTCGCAGATCTTCATGGACGAGGCATCGGTCACCGCGACCGAGAACCTGATTATGGCGGCCTCAGTCGCCAAGGGAACCACGGTCGCGCGCAACGTGGCATGCGAGCCCCACGTACAGGGCCTCTGCCGCATGCTCATCAGCATGGGCGCCCAGATCGAAGGAGTCGGCACCAATATCCTCACATTCAAGGGCACCAAAGGCCTCTGGGGATGCGAGCACACCATCGGTCCAGACTATCTCGAAATCGGCAGCTATGCCGGACTCGCTGCTGTCACCGGTGGCGAGCTTACGATCGAAAACGTCGTACCCGACGACCTCCGCATGATCCGCCTCGTCTTCAACAAGCTCGGTGTACGCACCGAACTGCAGAAAAACGGCACCGAACTCTTTGTGCCTGGCGAGCAGGAACTCGTCGTCGAAGATGACTTCTCAGGACAAATCCCAAAGGTCGACGACGCCCCCTGGCCGGCGTTTCCCACCGACCTCATGTCGATCGCCATCACGGTCGCCACACAGAGCCGGGGCACTGTGCTTTTCTTCGAAAAAATGTTCGAAGGCCGCATGTTCTTTGTCGACTCGTTGATCGCGATGGGAGCCCGCATCATCTTCTGCGACCCGCATCGCGTCGTGGTCGTGGGGCCCAGCCAGCTCTACGGGTCGACGCTCGAGTCACCCGACGTACGTGCAGGAATGTCGCTTCTGATCGCGGCCCTGACGGCGCAGGGAAAGAGCACGATTTTCAATGTGCGCCAGATCGATCGCGGGTATGAAAAGGTCGACGAAAAACTCCGAGCACTCGGCGCCGAAATTCAGCGACTCCCCGTCGACGACTAGACGGCTAATAGTCGAGGGGTGGAGTCCACTCGTGAGCGGCCGGCATCGAGACAGTCGCCTCTTCGATTTCGAGCTCGAGAAAGTCAGAGAAGTGCCGCAAGAAGCGCCCGAGGAAGTCATCGAAGTCGACTGCGTCTACGAGGTCTGCGAGTCGAATCATGGGCGCATTCGGTATGCCGCATGCGACGATCATGGTGAAAGGCAGCATGTCGTTGTTGAGATTGATGGCGGCCCCATGGGTCGTCACCCCCCTCGACACACGCATCCCGACGCTCGCAATTTTTCGAGGAATTTCGTCGCGGGTCCAAACCCCGGGATGTTCGCAGTCGTAGCCTGACTCGATGCCGTACTCCTTCAGCGTCTCCGAGAGACTCTCCGCGAGGCCTCGTATCAAATCGACGACCCCGAGCCCGAGGTCGGCTAAACGTACGATCGGATACAGAACGAGTTGGCCAGGCCCATGGTAGGTTGCCTCGCCGCCTCGATCGATCTGAAAGAGTTGAACGCCTCGCTCGCGCAACGCATCCCGCGCGACGAGGTCTTCGGGTTTCCCGCGTTTACCGAGCGTAACGGTGGGAGGATGCTCGAGCGCTACAAGCCATCCGGGCCCTTCTTCACCCGCCTTCAACCGCTCACGAAGCTGCAGCTGAAGCGAAAGCGCCTGACCGTAGGGAACCTCGGTCAGGCGCACTAGTTTGAGGCGAGCAGCGCTCATCCCTTGAGAGCCTTCACGAATGCAGTGTCGACCATCGTGACGGGTACGCGATAGGTCCGAACACCGATACCCTCTTGCACGAGCAATCGAACGAGACCTTCACCGTCGATGACAGTGACCTTGTCTTTGTCTTCGTCGCGGCTCTCTTTGACTGCATCCCGCGAGACGTCACCGAGATGGATGAGAATGCCCTCATTTCCACTGTAGTGGCTCAGCGTCTCACGCAGCTCCTTGACATCATCGGCATCGATCTCGACGTCCGGCTCACCGACGACCTGAATGCAAACCCGGATATCCGAGAATCCACGGCGCCAATCGGCCGTGAAGAATACGTCGCCATCCGAAGTACGCTTCGAGACTTTGAGATTGCGATAGTCGAGACGCTCGAGAAGCGTGATGACCATCATCTCGAGAGCCTCGGGCTTGAGGTCGACGAGCATTTCACCAAGTTGATTGCAGGCGTCTTCACGCAGGTCAGTGGCGAGACCCTGCACCTCTTTTTCTTTTTCAATGCCGTGGTCGCTGAGTCCCCACTCGGTCAGTCCCCAGACGTTGGGTGAGTAAGCGGCAAAGAGAGG
>CAYFTY010000413.1:0-4776 GCA_964346045.1 uncultured Bradymonadales bacterium
AGAAGGACTCCGCTTCGAGCGTCTCCCTGGGGGGCGGGTGCGTCAGGTCCTTCGGCTGCCACGAAGGCCTCGAGGGCATCGCGTGCCTGAAATAGAGCCGATACCTTGGCGGGCCGTAGCTGAATGGCTTCGAGAAAGCTGCGCGTTGCCGGTCCAGGCTCGTCGAGATGCTCGAGCTGCAGGATGCCGAGGTCCATGAGCATCGCCCAGCGGGCATCTCGATCATTGACCCGTACGAGGAGCCCGTTCAGAAGTTTTCGCAGCGTTTCGAAGCGCTGCGAGTCTGTCAGCAGCGTCACCAGTCGGCGGCGCGGTTCTGGCTCGGCCGGTGATGCCTGCAGGGCGTCTGAGAGCGCCGAAACGGCGTCCTCGACCAGATCGAGGGTCTCGAAGATCTCGGCGAGTCGAAGGTTCAATTCGACATGGCGCTCGGAATTCTGCTCGGCGCGCAGAAGGTCCTGATAGAGCTCGATGAGACGCTCGGGCCGTCCGGCCATGCGGTAGTGCTGCTCGAGGTGTTCGGCGGCCTCGACACTCGAGGGTTCGAGTTCGAGCACGCGGCGCCAGTGGGACGCCGCGGCGTCGGGCCTGGACCGCTTTTCGTACACACGAGCGATACGTTGGTTGTCGCGGCAGAGCTGAGCGACAATCGATTGCTTTTGGTCTTCGTCGATCGTTGTTTCGAGCTCGCGTTCGAGCAGCGGCAGCACATCGACGAGATAGCCGATGGCTTCGTCCCAACGCTCGCGCTCGATGCAGAGTTCGGCCGCGTAATCGAGTAATGTTGCGCGCTCTTGCACATCAGGTCGCTCGGCGTCGTCCCAGAGCGCCAGCGCGCGACGACAGCTCATCAAGGCCTGACTGGCGTCGCCGACCTCTTCGCGCCAGATCCGGGCGACGCGTCCGAGCAGCTGCGACGCTTCGCCGAAATTCTCGTTGTTCTCGGCGGCGCGCGCCGCTGAACCAAAGGCCTTGAGGGCTCGTAAGGGCTCGCCGCCCATCACGTAGCTTTCTCCCAGCGTGTGCAGGGCCTCGAGTTGGGTCGGGTCCATGCGCAATACTCGCTCGAGATAGATGCGGGCCTCGCCGAGCTCGCCCTGGCGATCCATGAGGTGTCGAGCGAGATTCAGATAGGTTCGTGTCAGTGCTTCGCGGTCGGTGTAGACGCCGGTGAGTCGTTTGAGCACCTCTTCGAGCGCGCTCAAATTGCCCTCGCTCTCGAAAATCTCCTGCAGGATCTCGAGCACGATTCGATTGCGCGGGCTAACCTTGAGCACTTCGCGCAGTCTTTCGGCGGCACGTGAAGGGTCGGTGCGCTTGAGGAATTCGGCCGCCGCAATCTCGCACAAGACCCAGTCGTAGGTATCGCTGCGGTCACGCAGAAACTCCGAAAGCCGGTCGTAGTGCTCGACTACCTCGCGGTCGTCCCGACCTCCGAGAATGGCGATGGCGGGGCGCGTCATCAGAGCGAGCAGGTCGGAGTCTTCGTCTTCTTCGAGCTCGCGGCAGATCGATTCGGCCTGCGCGAGATGAGCCGGCGTCGGATCGGCAATCAGGCAGTCCAGCATGCGCGAGACGAGCTCGCGGTGCGAACCATAGATATCCCGATACCCCGCATAGAGGTTCATGGCCTGACGAACCTGGCGGTCGAAGAGCGCCTGGTCGCCGTTTGCGAAGAGGTCTTTGGCCTCGTAAGCCGCGACGGCGCGGGCTCCTTCGGCGGTTGCTCCGAGTTGGTATTGCGGGGGCGTCGGAGATGCCCATCCCGTCTCACGAGAGGCGGCTCGAAGAGTCATCAGTCCTGGTCGGATCTGTGCTCCTTCGAGGGTCACATTCGAGAGATTGGGCAGCTTCCAACCGACCCGCGGAAAGATATGCAGAAGCATCAATTTCAACGGTCGAAAGCTGAGGATATCTCCTGCGATGCCGACCGTGAACGACTGCCCGCGCCCGGGTGGTCGCAGAATGGGCGTGTTGAGCATGCGCGTCATGAGCTCGAAGACCAGCAGTCGGGCAGGATAAGGCAAGACGCCAAAGCTGCGGTAATCGTAGACTGAGAGATGCATCTCGTCGGCCCGGGCTGGCTCGGGCGGTATCAGAGCGACCCGAAAACTCAGGTAGGCGTTGGCCCCCAGGGATTTAACCCGTGTCGATACATGAATGGCGCCGTCGAGAAAATGGATGTCGAGATCGCTGAATGCATCGATCTCAGAAGCTGCCTGCCTGAGGAGATCGCCGAGGCCGACTTCCGAGGTCGAGATCTCGATGTCTCGCACCAGGCATCGCGTATTTCGAAATCGGCTCAGACCACCCCGTGCATCGAACGGGAATTTGAGGTCGGGAATCTCCATGCGCAGATGCTCGAGCGTGATCCAGTCTGAGAGACGCTCATGCTTTGCCCAGAGGTATCCGCGCCCGAATAGAAAATCGAGATTCAGTCCGAGCGGATTGTTCGGGCTCGCGCCTTGGGATTCCATCAGTGTACCGAGTGTTTATGCCACGCTTTCGCGATGGTTCGGCGCCATTGTGGCGTGTTCCGGCCGGAGGCGCAATTTTCGTAGCCGCACATGAGACTCGACGACGAGGAGATGCGTCGGATGGCAATTTGTTCTATCGTAAAGGTCCGGCGTGCGGAGTCCCTTCGATGTACGATTCTGACGAACCCCCACATGGTCTGCCCGAGACCACCGTTGTCGATGAGATCGCCAACACCCTGACGCATGGCATGGGCCTCGTCCTATCGCTCGCGGCGATGGCGGTACTGGTGTGGCAGGCATGGGTTCATGGCGACGTCTGGCATGTGTTGAGCTGCGCGATCTTCGGTTCGACTCTGGTCATCGTCTATCTCTCTTCGACGCTCTATCACGGGACCAAAAATCCCGAGGTCAAAAAGTACCTGCGGATCCTCGACCACGCTGCCATCTACCTCTTGATCGCCGGCACCTACACGCCATTCACCCTCGTGACGATGCGCACGGGTTGGGGCTGGACTCTCTTCGCGGTCGTATGGGGCATCGGCGTGCTCGGTATTTTTCAGAAGTTGCGCAAGAGCAATCGGTTTGGTGATGCCTCGGTCGTGCTCTACCTGGTGCAGGGCTGGATGGCAGTCTTTGCGATCAAACCGCTGCTCGAACTGATGCCCACTGGAGGCATCGTGTGGTTGGTCGCGGGCGGTCTGACCTACACCGCCGGGGTGATCTTCTATCTGATGGATGGCAAGCGATTCGCGCATGCTGTCTGGCATTTATTCGTTATGGGCGGCAGCTTCTGTCACGTGATGGCAGTGCTCTATTACGTGATTCCTGCGTGAATGAAACGATCGGATCGGGGTGGCGACTTCGGGTTGAAACGACTACAACAGAGACAGTCGTTTTGAACTCGGTGGGAGCTTATGTTGCAGAAACATCTTGTTTCTCTGGTGCTCTTGGTCGGTGCCTCGCTGGTCTTTTTTCCGACCGAGGCCGAGGCCCAATCGTGGGATGAATTTCCCGAGCGCGCCCCCGGTCAACACTTGCGCATCAAGAAGCGCTACGATGGTCCGAAGTACGACGATCTGAGGCGTTGCCTGCGTCGCTTCGACTCGAAGGTGGGCGCTGAATATTTTGCTGCGATCGTAGACGTGACGGCCGAGAGCGGGAGCCGATCGCGCAAAGAAAACGACGCCATGCCCTATGCCATCGCGCTCGCGAATGCCTGGAAAGAAAACGACCTCGACAATGAGAAGCACGTCCTCTTCGTGACTGGACTGCGCAATCGTTCATTCGCGATCAAGGTCGGCGAAGCCTGGAAGAAGATCGGGTTCGAGGGCGAGGTGATTGCCGATACCGTCGCCACCTCGGAGTACGAGAAATTTGCCCGACGTCGCGACTACGCAGAAGCATTCTGCTCACTGGCGACCGCCGTCGATTTCCGCCTTGCCGCTCTGCGTCAACGCATGGACCGGCGAATCGAGGACGTTCGCGCGACATTCCCTGACATGAAGAAGCGCTACCAGGCACTCACGACGCGGGTAAGCGAGGTGGTGCCCGAAGGCATTGCATACGGTGACCCACTTCGCAGTGAGCTGCAGACCATCGAGAGCGAGCTCGAAGAGGCCGAAGCCAGGGTCGAACATGATCCGACCGGATCGGTTCGCCTCGTCGACAAGGCCGAAGAGTCGATGAACGACATCGACGCCAGCCTCAATGAATACCAGGCTGTGATGCAGGAGCTCGATTCGGTCAAGACCGAGCTCGACGAGTTGGAGGCCGCTATTGCTCAGCGCCCCGACGCCGATTGGGATGGTCCGGTCGAGGCTGGCGAAATCCTCAATTCATGTCGTGAAAAGGTCTCGGAGATCGAGGCGAACCTCGAGGGAATTCCAGCCGAAGTGCGGGTTTGTCTGGAGCAAGTGCGCACGCGCCTGGCGAGGGCTGACGTGCATCATCACTATCTGGCAGGTGTTTTTCCGACCCTTGTGGCGGTCACGCTCTTGGTCTTGATCATACTCGTGGTCACCGTCCTTTTCTTGCGACGGCGCCGGGTTTTGCGGCTGCTCCGACGCGATCTCGAGGTATGGGCCGAGCGCCTGGACACGACGCGGCAGCGATTGGCAGCTCTGGAAGCCGATTTTCCAGCTTATTTCGCAAGCGACCAGCAGGCGTGGGAAGGGGAGAGCGCCGAACTCGGGACGAATACCTCGGATGCATTGAACCTCGCCCATCATCTACTCGGTGAAGGCAGGCGAGCATGCCGCGCAGAAGCATGCCTAATCGCCTGAAAGGGTTCGGCTCCAGC
>CAYFTY010000414.1:0-4774 GCA_964346045.1 uncultured Bradymonadales bacterium
AGACCTCGACGAGCGTGAGCCCACAGGCCGGCGCGGTCTGGCCGGCTTTCGTGCGATCGCGCCCGGCGATGATAGCAGGAATCTCTTCGGGTTCGATGTGACCTGCGCCGACGTCGGCGAGCGTGCCCGTCATAATGCGAACCATATATTTCAAAAATGCTGTTCCCTCGACGGTGATCATAATCTCGGGAGCGTCGACGTCGATCGATACCCGCGTGATCTCACGGCGGGTCGTCTGTGCCTGACAATCTGAGGCCCGGAAGGCGTCGAATTCGAATTCTCCCACGAGGTGCGTCGCAGCGGCACGCATGCGCTCGACATCGAGGTCCGAGCGATGCACCCACATGCGGTCGAGCTCGAGAGGGTGCGCAAAACGATGATTCCAGATGCGATAGCGATAGCGCTTGCCGCCCGAGTCGTGGCGCGCGTTGAACGAATCGATGCGTTCGGCGTGGTTGATCGTGATCTCGCGAGGCGTCATGGCGTTGAGCCCGCGTACGTAATCCCAGACGTTGCGCCCGCGTCCTTCGTCATCAAACGACACGACCTGTCCGAGAGCGTGCACGCCCGAATCTGTGCGGCTTGCGCCCTGCACTTCGACCTCGTCGAGCGGACAATTCCACAGCTCGGCGAGCGCCTTGAGCAATTCGCCCTCCACCGTTCTCACCCCGGGTTGACGTTGCCAGCCATGAAAGGACGTGCCTGCGTAAGCCAGATGCAATCGAATCATCAGAATTCGAAGCTAAGCCCGAAGAGCCAGATATTATCGCTGAGATCAAAGCTCTCACCGCCGAAATCGTCGATCTGCGTGAACATGAATTCAGCGAAGAGGTACGAATTGTTGATGCCCCAGTTCAGATCGAAGATCGCCGCACTCGAGCGGTCGATCACGTCGAGCAAAAAGTGGAGGCCGATGGCAGCGTGGTATCCCAATGTGCCGCCCGAGCCATTGTCTCCCTCGAAGCTTGCCGTGTCACCGTCGGTGCTGTCGATCGACCAGAGCACGTAGTCGAGCCCCAGCTTTCCGACCAACATCAGCGGAATGGCCGTCTGCTGCGCTAGATAGTCGAAGCGATAGAGCAAAGAGCCACGCAGTGGCACCATCAACATCGAGGTTTCGTCCCCGACGTCGGCGTCGCTGATCGCGTTTCCCGAGACCGATGTGTAGCCAAAATGCAGAGAGGTGCCGGCCTTACCGAATCCCTCCCAGAAGTAAAATCCCAGCTCGAATTCTCCATAGAAGAGACTGCTCGTGCCAAAGACGTCGGCGAAAGGCTGTGCACCGCCTTCGAATTCTTCGTCGATCGAGGGGTAATACGAGCCGAGGCGAAACTCGAAGAATCCATAGGTATCCGTCTCGGCGAATGCGTCACCGGGAGTGGCGAGAATCACAAACCCCGCGCTGATGCCGGCGATCGCCAACGTCCAGTCGCGGCGTCTTCGGAGCGCGACCAACCCGAGGACCACAAGAATCGCAAGAGGCGTCGCATCTGCGTCGGTCGCCGAACAACCTCCGGTCTCGCTGCCGCCATTCTGGCGGTAGTACTCCCAGAAATCGGTGGTTTCGACGACATTCGTATTCAGCGGCTCAGGCAAGATGCTCTCGTTGGTCGTCTGGTCGCGCGAGGCCGCCGTAACCCAGACGGTTTGTCCGGGATCGAGAGACACCGTACTGCTCATGCGCGTACGGCCGCCGTCATTCGAGCCCTGTGAGCCGCCGACCTGCAGCCCCGAAACCGAGCTCGCCAACACGCCGCCATTGAAGGCCTCGGTCGAATAATAGAGCGTGTAGCTCTTGATATCGCTCGTGTCATCGGGGAGCTCCCAGGAGAGCTCGAGGTTGGATTCGGTCGCGATCACATCGCTGAGCGTCACCGACGGAGGGCGCTCGGTATCGAGCACGAGTCGCGCCTCGTGCAAAACCGATTCGTCTCCGTTATTGGGTCGCATCACCAGCCGAACGAAATACTCGCGCTGGAAATCTGCGCACTCGTCAGGATCGCTAAGACCCACGAATTCGGTGAAGTCGAGGAAGACGCGCGCTGACGAGGTGCCGACCGTGAGCCGGTCACTATTGGGTTCTTCCTGGATCTCGGTGCACTCGGCGCCCGGGCAATTCACCATGTCCGAGCCGCTTTCGACGCCGTAGATGAAGACTTCTTCGAGTCGTCGCTCGCCATCGACATCTTCGGTAAAGCTGATGCCGCTCGCGGCGTTGAAGGTCACCGAGATTTTGACGTTATCTTCGATATTCTGACGACATCCGCGGATCCCGAGGAAGCGCGAGAGCGGATCGCCGCCTTCGTTGTCGACCACCGACTGGGGAAATTCCAGGTTGGTCGTCGCGATGAAGGTCGATTCTTCGGGATCGAGCGCGTAGGCACTCGATGCGAGAAGCATCACCGTCGTGAGCAGAACGAACTGAATTGCCTTCTTCATAAATCTCTCTCGGTCCGGATCCCCGGAATTCGTATGCGCCCGATAACTTAGGCGCGAATCAAGAGCTCTGCAATTTGTACGGCGTTCAACGCAGCGCCCTTGAGCAGGTTGTCGCTCACCACCCACATATGAAGGGTATCTTCACGGTCGACGTCGTTTCTGACGCGACCCACCCACGTTTCTTCGGTTTCTTCGGCAAGTCGCGAAAGCGGATAGATATTCTCAGATGGATCATCGTAGAGCTTGACGCCCGGGGCATGGGCCAGAAGCTCGCGTGCAGCGTCGGCCGAAAGCGATCCGTCGAGATCGAGTGTGATCGACTCGCTGTGGGCACGCATCACAGGCACACGCACGGCGGTGGCGCTGACCTGCAAATCGTCGAGACCCATGATCTTGCGGGTCTCGTGCACCATCTTCATTTCTTCGCGGGTGTAGCCGTTTTCCTGAAAGGTATCGATATGCGGCAGCACCTCGAAGGCCAGCGGATGTGCAAACGTGCTGGGCGTCGGTTCGGGCTCGCCTTCGACCTTGGCTTTGACGCCGTTCCAGAGCTCCCACATGCCTTTCTGCCCTGCGCCAGAGGCCGACTGATATGTGCTGACGATCACGCGGTTGATGCCTACGGCCTGGTGGATCGGCTGCAGCGCGACCACCATCTGGATCGTCGAGCAGTTGGGGTTCGCAATGATGCCTTGATGTTCGAATGCCGCATCGGGATTCACCTCGGGTACGACGAGTGGCACCTCGGGATCCATGCGAAACGCGCTTGTGTTGTCGATGACGACTGCTCCCGCCTCGGCGATGCGCGGAGAGTGTTTCTTACTCACGCTTCCGCCGGGTGACGAAAGGGCGAAATCGACCCCTTCGAAATCGGCTTTTTCGAGATCCTCGACGATGACTTTCTCACCGCGAAATTCGATCTCGGTTCCAGCCGAGCGCGACGATGCCATCACGCGGAGTTGCGAGACCGGGAACTCGCGACGCTCGAGTGTGTTGATGATCTCGCGGCCTACGGCTCCGGTGCCGCCGACGACTGCTACGACATATTCTTTCGACATGTTTCTGCTCTCTTACGAATTGGCTTCGCCGCCAGAGAATGCGGTGAAGGCGCACGAACCACTATCAGATCAGCGCGTCGATTGCGAGGCATTCGGGTGAATGGAGGGGGCCTCGCAAATCGCGAGGGTTCAGAGCAAAAAAGCCCGCGGCACAGGGCCGCGGGCTCGGTCATCAGGTATGATGTCCTATTTACGGAGTAGCAGCCGGGATCGTGCCTACGGTACCGTCGGCGGTGACGTAGATGAGCTGGAGATCCGGGGCGGTGGTTCCCTGAGGTCCTTCGCCAGCAGGCGTGAAGAAGCCCGACGCGAGCACCGTTGCAGAAACACCTGCGAGATCGGCTGCGTTGAGGGCGAAGTCGAGGGTACCGACTCCCTCGGCGTTGAGGTTCAGCTCGTACTCTGCGGGGGTGACTGCGATGTAGTCGGTGATATCACCGTAGGCTGCATCGAAGTCCGGAATGAGTTCCACCGACTCGTCTGCTTCAAGGCCAACCGCAGGGACATCCGTTGCGCCGTGGACCACGTTGAATTCGAACTGGGTCTCATCGGCAGCAGCTTCCTGCGCAGCCAAATTCGCCCATAGTGCGAATCTAATTTCGGCGTTGGAATTGAAATCATCGCTGAAGTTGCCCGGAGTGAGCACACCGTTTGCGATGATCTGTGCAGTCGCGCCGGCAGGGAGCGTAAAGGTATCGTCGAATACGCTATCGCTGACACCCGTTGATCCGCTCGGAGCAACGTCGACCTTAAGTTCAGTTTCGCTCGGTACCGTGAGGAACGGCGTTGCGGTGCGGAACGCGAAGTCGTCGAGCGTGAGCTCGTCATTGATGTAGACGTCGACGGTTTCTGCGCCAGGATCAGCAGCATTGTGAATGACCTGCAGGCGAGCAGCGGTCGGAAGCGGAATGACAGTTCCGTCAGCGAGGACTGCGAAGAGACCGAAAGCGGCATCTTCATTCTGCGAGCTGTCGAGGAAACCACTTGCGAGCACGATGGCGGCTGCGCCGTCGGGCACGTTTGCCTGATACGAAGCAACGCGAGTGGCGTTATCGTCGGTCGTCACGTCGAGGACCGCTCCACCGGCCGGGAATGCGATGTAGCCCGTGTCGGCGCCATAGGCGAGACCATCGACCGGGATATTGTCGGCATCGTTATTCACAATGACGTCGACAGCCGGTGCGTCGGTGGCGCCATGGAATACGTTGACCTGGGCACCGGAGTCGCTCGAGGTGAGTGCCGGCGAGATCACGTAGAGATCAAAGGCGATTTCGTCT
>CAYFTY010000415.1:0-4763 GCA_964346045.1 uncultured Bradymonadales bacterium
ATCTCTCCCTTCAGTGAAAAATCGTCTTTCATAACGGCCTCGCCGTAAATTCATACAAAACTGTCAACTTTTTGATGCATCCGATGTCGCAAGGGATTCGCGACATTTGAGCGCGTGCGTCTTAGCACCCTGTGAGTTGTGCGTAAACTCGCGAGAGTCATTGAATCGAGCATTGAGAATACCTGGTGGCGACCTCTGGTTGTCAATTCAGGGCTTCACGAGTAAATTGGCGGCCCGTTGGAGGTAGTGTGTCCGAAGAAGCCACCAGAGAACAAGAGATCGCCGAGGCGATGGAGTCGTTTCACAAACGACTGCAGGACGCCGGGCTCAAGTCGACGAAGCAGCGAGATGTGATCGTCGAGACCTTTTTTCGTCTCGACAAACACATCAGTGCCGACGAGTTGCTCGAGCAGGTGCGCAAGGAGCAGCCTCGCATTGGATATGCAACGGTCTACCGAACCCTCAAGCTTCTGGTCGAACAGGACTTCGCCGTTCCCAAGAATTTCGGTGATGGCAGCACCCGCTACGATCCGATCCACGATCAGGATCCCCACCACGACCATCTGATCTGCGTCGACTGTCGAAAGATCATCGAATTCAACGATGAGTTCATCGCGACGCGCATGGAAGAGCTTGCCACCGAGCTCGGCTACAAACTGCGGCGCAAAAAGCTCGAAATCTATGCCGAATGCAAAATCGAGAACTGTCCGAATCTCGAAGGTGCGTGAGGCTCACTCGAATTCTGCCAACTCGACGGTCGGAACCTCGTCTTTCATCTTGAACACCAGATCGATGTCCTGGACATCACTCTCTGAGGCAAGGAATTGCGCGAGAGGTGCAGTGATCAGGGTCTCGACCGTCTGGCGAAGCGGGCGTGCCCCGTAGCGCTCGTCAAACCCAACCTGGATCAGGTGCGTGATCACGCTCTCGTCGGCGCGAACCCGAATATCACGTCGAACAAGCCCCTCTCTTGCAAATGCTTCTTCGAGTGCTCTCTCGACCAGACGCCGTGCTGTTCTCGAGCTGAGACTGCGATAGGGGATGATCTTGTCGATCCGCCCGACGAATTCGGGGCGGAAGAACTTTTCGACGGCCCCCATGTAGTGGGCGACTTCGGCACGTCTGGATGAGGCCTCGTCTGCGACCGCGAAGCCCAGACTCGAGGGACCGCCTGCACCGAGATTGGACGTCATGATGATCACCGAGCTCGTCAGGCTGACCGTCTGCCCGAGACCGTCGGTGAGGCGTCCCTCGCCGAGCACTTGAAGCATGAAGTCAAAGACGGTCGAATGGGCCTTTTCGATCTCGTCGAGGAGTAGAATCTGAAAGGGCTGCTCGCGAACTCGCCGCACCAGCTCTCCCTGTTCGCCCTTGTAGCGGCCGACCAGTCGACCAGCCGCCCATGCATCCTGGTACTCGCTCATATCAAAACGGGCGAGGCGATCACGGTCGCCAAAAAGATACTCGGCGAGTGCGAGAGCCGTTTGGGTTTTCCCAACGCCGGTCGGTCCCAGAAAGAGAAAGCTTCCCAGGGGCCGGCTTGGTGAATTCAACCCGGCTCGAATCGTCGTGACCAGGTCGACGATGGCGTCCACTCCTTCGGGCTGATCGAAGATGCGATCTTCAAAATACTCGCGTACTTCACCGCGCTCGAATTCCGTCGATGGGTCGAGCAATTCGAGGGGCAGCCCGGTGAGTGACGCGTAGGCTTCGAGGGCGTGCGATGGCTGAAGCTCGGGTTTCTCGGCGCCATCGTCGAGGACTCCGTGCTTGCGATGGGTGCGTGCCATACGTTCGGCGAGCTCGACGGCCGGCCCGGGCAGGGCGGTCGATCCTCGGAACCGGCCTACGAGCTCGAGGATCTTTTCACTGGCGGCGTCACTCAGTCGCACGCCGAATTGCCGTCCGAGTCGGTAGCTGACGCGGTCGAGGACACGGCTCGTTTCGGCCGAACTCATCGCTTCGACAGGAAGGCGGCGAAGAGCGCGCAGAAAACCGGGGTGACTTTGTTCGGCCCGTGCGAGCTGTTCGGGGCGGGCCTCGGTGATGACGACGAGGTCGCCCGAGAGCATGTGTGGCAGAAGCAAACCCGGGATACCCTGCGCGTGCCTTTCGGTGCCCGAGGTCTCGAGAAGCTCGATCAGATTCTCGGAAAAGAGTATTGCGCCTGAATCTTTGACTTCCTGGATGAGGGCCAGCACGCGTTCCTGCCACTCCCCGAGAAATCTCATGCCCGCCATGATGCGGCCCCCGCTGACCTGCCAGACGTCGACATCACGTAGAAGCTCCGGTGCGTCGGCGTGCGAGAGTCGCTGGACTGCCTCATATACGATCGCGGTCTTGCCCACTCCGGCTGGCCCGGTCAAGAGCACGCTTCGTTCGGCAGACTCGCCGAGGTAGTCGATGAGAGTCTCGACAGCGCCAGAGCGCTCGAATGCTCGAGGCGCGTCCTTGCGCCTCAGGCGGATATTCAGGTTTTCACCGACCGCCGAGAGCGTTGGATAGCTCTCGGCCATCTCGGCGTCCTCGCTCGTATCGGGGCGAAACTGGACATTCAGCCGCAGCGGTCGCATGCGCGGAACGCGTTGACCGTCGACTTCATGCGTGAGCGGGGCGGTACATGACTTCAGGCCTTCGAGCCTCGTTGCGAGTGGGAACCGGTCGCGTAAATGCTCGGCGCAGATCATCTCGAGTTCATCGAGATCCTTGACGACGAAACGCATGTCGAGCTGAGGAAGATGCACCTGATGATGGGCCTCGGTTTCGACGCAGACCGCGAAGATCTGCAGCGAGAGCGGCAAGAGCCTGCCGAGTCGGGCCGTGGGCACGTCAATGCGCAGGTGTCTGGCGACCACTTTTTCGTCGCCATCGCGTTCGGGATAGCGAGTCGGATCGTGACGCAAAGCGCGCCCCGCCGTTGCGCGCAGGGCCTCGAGAGCGGCCTCTTCGGTCTGTGCGACGGCGGCGACCTCGGCGTCACCGAGAACCTGGGCGTAGACGAAATTGGGCCGATGGTCGATCAGGACATCCAGCTCGCGGGACTGCTTCGCCATGTCGACTCAGAAAAGATATTGCTCGAGTAGATCGATGAAAAATGACTCCGAGCGTGCCCGGCCGGCTTCACTGTCGATCTTTGGATTGCCCAGCCAGTTGTGCTTCACGCGAGCCGTGACATTCCAGGTCGAAAAAGAAGCCACAAGAAAGACGACCATGGCGCGTGTATCGATAGGACGAATAATCTCGCGATCGACGAGGGCCTGAAATTTCTCGTCGAGTCGTGAAATCGCGATGGCCTGAAGCTCTTCTTCGACGCTGATCACGTCTTCGGAGTCCTCGAGCATGCGATAGAGCGTCAAACGTACGAACGGTAGCTCGCGGTCGATGAATTCGTGCATCTTCACGACGAAGTCATCGAGTAATACGACCATATCCTCTCGGCTCTCGACGCGATCGAGGTCTTCGAGGAAGGGTTCGATCGCCTCGAGAAATTGGTTGTGACCAATCCGGTACACTTCACCGAAAAGCGTGGGCTTATCGTGAAAATGATATTTGAGGGTCGCGATGTCGATGTCTGCATCGGATGCGATCTGACGCAACGAAGTCGCCTCGTATCCATCCGAGGCGAAGAGCTTCGCAGCGGCCTCGAGGACCCGCTCTTGAGTGGCCAATCCGTTTGCTCTGACTGCTTTCTGTCGCATGCTTTCCCGTCGTTTTTCGGCTCCCGACTCCTACTATGGTGCCATACCTGATCGATTAGATGAATAGCACACGACTTGACCAGCTCCAACAGATGTTGGAATATTAGTCCATCGAATGATGGAAAATACGTGAGGTTCGATGAAATATCGAAGACTACTTCCGCCCCCGTTGCGCGTTGCAGCCGCAGCGTTGCGCCAGGATGTACGCAATGTCGTGCGAGCTCTCACCGACCAACGATCGCGCGGCGTCCGCGTGGAATACCAGGGCATCGAGGTCGAGTTGGATGTCAGCTTCGAGTCTTCATCCGAATCCGAGCCGGCTCCGTTGTCGGTCGAAGAAGCCATCCCGAATGAAGCGCTCGCGACCCTCGTCTTTTCGGAGTCAGGCGTCTCGATCGAAGTCGTCGACCCCGACACAACCATTCTCGCGGCTGGCCTCGCCGCGGGCGTCGACCTTCTTTACAGCTGTACACTCGGCGGCTGCGCCGCCTGCATGGTGGACATTGCCGAAGGCGCCGTCGATTACAAAGACCCCGAAGCGATCTGTCTCCTCGACGAGGAGGTCGAGGATGGTGAGGTATGTCTTGCCTGCGTGGCGAGGCCTCGCGGTCGCGTCGTTATCGAAGCTTGAGGTTCGTCATGCTCGAAGAAATGACCAAAATGATGGATAAGATGCCGGTGCACGTGCGGAAGAAGGTCGAGCCGGTGCTCGAAGTCGTGCAGATGTTGCGGCAGATCCGCAATCCCGCCGTCATGTCGAATATGTTGCCATCGTTCGGCCGAGGATTCGTGCTCAAACTCGGCGAGCTCGATTCGACAGACATCGTCTCGGGGCATGCAGCACACTTCGACTGGTCTTATCAATCTGATTTCCCCGAGATGCGCGATCTCTACGGGCGCGCCAAGCAGAATCAATGGGACGCCGAGGAGCTTCTCGACTGGTCGACCGACGTCGATCCGTTGAATCCCGAAGTACCCCTGATACCGGAACATTTCATCGCCCTCGATAAAGCCGAAGAGATGGGCATCCATCTCAGCATTGTCGAAAAGCGCAGACTTCTACGC
>CAYFTY010000416.1:0-4750 GCA_964346045.1 uncultured Bradymonadales bacterium
AGGTCTTGGTGCCGAGGATGGCGTCGACCTCGGGGATCTCGACTTCGAGGTCTCCGCTGTAGCGCTGCGAGAGGCAGCCCGTGACGACGACCTTGTCGAGCAGGCCTTCGTTTTTGCGCGCGACCATCTGCATGATGGTGTCGATCGACTCTTCTTTGGCGTTGTCGATGAAGCCGCAGGTGTTGACGACGACGATGTCGGCCTCGTCGGCGTCGGGCACCATGTCGAAGGTGCCGTCTTCTTGAATCATGCCGACCATGACCTCGCTATCGACCCGGTTCTTGGGGCATCCAAGCGAGACCATGTGGACTTTTTTGTGCGTTGCTTCTGTCATCATCAAATCCCGTACAGGGTAGAAGGCGCGGGACTCTAAGAAATAGAATCGGATTTGGCAAATTGGGTGTGGTTTCCCTGCCGCCGCTTCGCGGCTGTCCTCCTCTCAGGACACTTCGCCCCGGCGATGAACGAAAACCTCGGTTTTTTGAGGAATCCGACGCGCTTTACTGGCAGCGGTCGAGCTCGGCGAGGCCGATGCAAGGCCCGTCGGCGATTCGGCTCGACCAGTTTTCTGGTACCTGGCAGGCACTGGGAAAGAGATAGCAGGTTCCATCTGGTGCCTGTCCATACGAAGGAGCGCTATTACAGGCGCCTGACTTATCCTCGCAGTGGGCCGGAACCTGCTCGAGACATTGATTCTCGGTCTCAATCGAGCCCAATCGAATCTGGCAGGCCGGGTCTTCCTCGCATGTGTCCAGTGGACGCGAGTAGCAGTCGACCTGGCAGTTCCAGCCACAATTGTCGCGAGCACCACATTGATCGTTTCGTTCGTAACAGCGGCTGACATCCGAGACGACAGCACAACCCAGCCCCGCAAGGCCGCGAAGATGGTCCTCACAAACCTGACGGTCGGTCATTTCAGGGTCGCAACCCGTCTCGTCTGCTGCATGATCCTCGCAGAATTCAGCTCGCTCGGACTCGGAGAGATCGATGACGCGGCGATCGTCGTTGGCCCAATGATCATCCGAGCAGGCGCCGAGAACGAGGATGATGACGAGAAAGTAACGCATGGTGCTCTCGCGTGTCCGAGTTCGTTGTCATTCGCAGAGGTCGAGTCCGCCAAGCTCCTCGCCGCAGGGCCCCTCACCAAAGGTTCGTTCTCCCCAATCGGGTGGTGGTGGGCAGCTGCGGCCAAATTGGTAACAGGTGCCGTTGGGAGCTCTCGTGTAAATCCCAACGTTATTGCAGTTCGAGCCTTCCCAGCAATAGCCATTCGCTTGGACGAGGCACTGGTTTTCGCCTTTGATCGTGCCTACGCGAATCACGCACTCCGGCTCTTCCTCGCACTCGTCGAACGTGAGGACATAGCAGTCGATTGGAGACGGCTCTTCGGCTGCGTTCGCGGACTCCTCTTCTCCGCAGCCCGCGGCCAATAACGCTGTTATCATGATCGTTGTGAGGTATCTCACGTTTTCCCCATGTTCAGAACGGATCAAGAAAAGGCTAGCGAAACCGTCCGTGCGATTCCATTCGGTAGGCGGATGCAGTCTTCGCTTGCATCGAAGATCTGGACACCATGCCGCGGGGCGAAAGCTCTTCCTATTCGACGGCTACGTCGTCGTGTGCGCCGTGGCTCGAGCAGGTGCGTCGTCAAGACTCCCACGGTTCGGAAAGGGGGGCTTGCGATCGATGCAACGCGTGTAGTCTGGTAATCGAGGACCCTCTTGAATACGAGGGGTCGTATCGCTCCTGCCCGCGCAGAGCGCGGGTTGTCCGCCAGATTACTCGCCAGATACCTGGGTAATGGCGAAGACGACACCGGTCTGGGGGTAGTGAACGACGTTGATCGTCGTCCACTCTTCGGCGCCTGCGGCCACGTAGTAGCTACCGCTGATGATCGTCGCATTGTAGTCGGTGCCGTATTCTGTCTCGATCACATCGAGGACTTCGGTCGGCAGATAGCGTCGCTCGCGGAAGGTATCGCGGTCTTCGACATCGCGGGTCGAAAGTGCGTTTCCGCGCGGATTCTCCTGGCGAACCGCCGCGGCCACCTGTTCGGTCGTCACATCGGTCGCGACCTGATATCCATCGAGACGCTCCCATGAGTACGAATTCCCGTAGTCGACGAGCAGGTCGGCCTGCTCTTGCAGTGCTTCGGTCAGCGGCAGCGTCGCAAGCGGAATTGTATCGTAGATGGCGTAGTCGTTCTCGAGACGCTCTTCGCAGTCCGGCGCGACCGCCGCAATCGCTTCGACATCGGCCTGGCAGTAGGCCTCGGGGCTATCTAGCTCGCAATAGTAGTGGATCTCTTCATAGACGCCTTCTTCGACGCAGTACTCGATCGACCATTCCTCGGCCGGGTCATCCCAACCCCAGTCGGTGTTTTCGAGCATGACTTCGACGCATTCTTCGAAGATCGGGCAGAGATCATCAGTACAGGTCTCAAAGATCACCGGCTCGCCCTCACACTGGTCGTTGGTGCACTCGAGCGAGAGGCGGTAGTTGCCGCGGCCCATGCCATCTGCGGTGCCGACGATGGCCATGAAGGCGACGAATTTATCGGCTGCGATGCCGCGCAGGCGCGACTGCGCACCCCACCCGCTATCGTCGTCATATGCGATTCGCTCCCAGGTTCCTGCGTTGCTCGCCCCGTATAAAAAGAGCGTGGTGTCGAGATCTCGCGACGTGCCTCGCTGCGTGATTTCGAGATTGAACTCGGCCGTTTCGACCGTGTTGAAACGATAGCCGTGGAACATGATGTCTTCGTCGAATTTCGATTCGATCGCGCTGCCGAACTCGAGCTCTCCTTTCTGCACGACACTGCGCAGGGAATCGCCTGAGCCAAACTCGGGCTCTACCGTGTTCTTCGTTTCTTGAGTCGTGTCACCGCATGCGGCGATGCCGAGTGCGAGGATGGCCATCAAGCTCAGCTTTTTCATGTCGCGCTCCATCGAGGTCAGTTTTCGCGTTCACCCTACGAGCTAGCGAAAGGCATGCCAGGAACTGGATATCAGATAAATCATAGGGTTAGGAGATCGGGTGGCACCCGGGTGGCAGATCGATCCGGCGGCATTCAGACCCTATCGGAAGGTCGAGTTGCCACACTCAGCATGTGCAGCCGCTTCGAGAATGAAGTGGGAGGGAGCTGCGACATGATTTCGCAAAGTCGGGTGCGATCGGCGAATTGAATTTCAGTCTCCCAGCGACTCCAGATTTTCTCGACCTGAGCTTTTCTTCGCGTTGGCCGGTTCGCTTCGGTTTGGTCCGGGGTTTCGCAGATAGACCATGATTTCCGAGACTTTAGATCCGCAAAGGGTATCAGTCGGCGTTACCTGGACCGCAGCTCTTCGATGGCACCCTCGAGGATCTCTTCGAGGTCGCGAGGCGTGACGCTCAGGGTTCTCTGGCGCGTGAGGTCATAGCGACTCGGTGTTGCGCGCTCTTCGTCACCGGGCCATTCGGGTGCGTCGTAGTCGGGATGGATGCGCTCGATAGCTTCGAGGATATCCTGCCAGTGCCAGCTCTTTTTGACGCCAAAGTACCGCCCTCGGGCGTCGTCTTTCTCGAGCGCCGCGACGTGGAGTGCGGCGAGGTCGCGGACGTCGATGATCGACATCGAGCCGTTCCATGCGCGGTCGCCCATTTTTTCGCCGTCGATGATCTTCTGTAGAAAATTCAGCGACGAGGGAACATCGGGCTGGAAAGCGGGTCCCAGAATCAGCGAGGGATTCATGATGGCGACCCGGATGTCGAGCTTTTCGCCAAGAGCGATTGCAAGCCGATCCATCAGTGTTTTGGCGGCGGGAGAGAACTTCTCGACCGAGATTTGTTGGTCGGCGTCCGACCAGCAGTCTTCTTCTCTTTTGATCTCGGGCTCGCCCTCGGGTGGGTTCGTCGAGCCGGTGCTCGAGGTGAAGACGACACGCTCGATGCCGAGTTCTTCTGCAGCCTCGAGGTGTTTTTCGCAGCGTCCATCATCAGGGCGACGGTCTCGGGCTTCTGCGTCTCGACTCCTGCACTCATGATGACGCCCGAGCAGCCTTTCATGGCCTTCTCGAGACTTTCGCGGTCTCGCACGTTGGCGCGGACCAGTGAGAATTCGCCTTCGAAGTTTTCGAATGCCTTGCCGATCCAACGGTTCTCCTCAGGACTTCGGGTGGTGCCGCGCACCGAGTAGCCGCGGCGCAGCAGCTCGGCGGCGACGTGGCTTCCAATGAATCCGGTGGCTCCGATGACGCAGATCGTCTCGTTCATGGTAGTTCGGGGGCTGGAGTTTGTTGACGCCAGGAAGGTCTACGCGTGGTGCATGAGTTCAAGTTCTCTTTCGGAACCCTCTGGCGGTTCTGCAAGGTTCGGTGGGATGTCCCTTTTATGGCGGCTGATTTGCGTCTGCCAAGAGCAATCGCCTCAAAAAATGTAGCCGGGCGTCTGGAGGATGACAGGGTTAGCTGCGGGGTCGAGCCATTCGAGGAGGTCGACCAGTGCGTCCTCTGCGACGGCCGTGCAGCCGAGGGTCGGTGTCGGTGGATCGGTGGTCGTGTGCACGAAAATCGCGCTTCCACGGTCGGGCTCGGCGGGATCGGTGTTGTATTCGACGACCAGCGCAAGCTCGTACGTCGAGAGCTTTTCGGCCGAGGCGAAGTCTCCCGGACCCTCGACCCATGTGTTGTACGCTGCAGACTCGGGGTCATCGACCCAATGACTATCGGAGCCCGCCGACCCCCATGTGCTCGAGTGGAAGCCGGGGGTTGCC
>CAYFTY010000417.1:0-4737 GCA_964346045.1 uncultured Bradymonadales bacterium
TTCGGCAGCCTGCTGTGGCTCCTGCGCCTCGGGTTTTGGCTGGTTTGACGAGCAGGCCGCGCTGATGGCGGCGACCGCGAAGAGGCTCATGATTACTCTGAACGACGGCTTCATTCGTTATCCCTCTGTGAAAGTTTCGGCCATGTCTTCATTCAAGCTGCATGCATATGCAACTCAGTTGCATATGGCTATCGCGTTCGATGAGCATGAGCAAGACGAGTGGCGCAAAAAACGAAAAAAAACGGCGACGTTTCTGGCGCACGAGACCTCATATCACTGGGTTTGAGCTGCACGGGTCTCACGACAGTTGTGATGGACGACATCGCGTTCGATAGCATATCGCTCGTCGTCGGCGCCTACCTTCACGACGAGGTCGCCGACGAAGCCGGCAAAGCATTCGTATACTCGGTGAGGGCACCCTAGCCTTCGAGCATGGCGAGGAGTTCGGCTTCTCGCTCGGCACTCAGTCCGGCTTTCAGGTCGGTGCGTCGGCGAAAGCGGGCAGCTCCCAACACTCTAATCGCTTCGCTGAAACCGACAAAGCCGTCGAAATTCCTTCTGGTTCCGTCGCGCGTTCTGATGTGTCGTACTCATGGCGTGCCTTATGCCCAGACCCGCTTCGATGAGTCGTTGACGGAACCGGGCGACGATTACCTCGACCAATGTGTGCTCGGTGTTCGTCGAAGGTTCGATCTCGTGCTCACCACCGATGCGCCGAAGCGAACCCGGATCGCGCCCCGGAATGACTTCGAAGCGGTTCCGTGCTCAGGATCGGCGAGAGCAACGATGGATCGGATTGGCGATCATTCATCTCTTTCACCTGGAAGCGCGTAGTTCCTTGGACCTGTGAAACGCAACATATCGAATCCGGCTTTCTCCAGATGCGTTTTTACCCGTTCATGGACGATGATGTGATAGGGGGCATCTTTCAGACGAAAGAGCAGGGCTTCGCGCGGAGCATCCTCATCAAGAGACAGTTGGTCAAACCAGCGGATTTCGGAGTCATATTTGGAGTTGGCGTGGTCTGTGGCGGCAACCAATCCAACAATATTGAATGCGACGTAGTTGGTGTGGGTTTCACCGGTCGTCAGGTCCTCGATGACGGCGTCGTATTCATCGATGTTGGCAACCCCGGCGTCCCGTAAAGCCTGTCCGAGACGCTTGGTCATTAGGGGTGCAGGAGCCTCCCACATCTCGCGCAGCACCCCTTCATTTCCCTCCATGATTTGGAAGCGAACTGGAGTTTCTGGTTCTTGTTCCTCTGGGAAATCATTCGGGTCATGACTGAACTTCACGCCGGTTTCCCAACCACGTCCGTCTTCGTCTGGCAAGTATATCAGCAGCGCTGGATCCGCCTCCAGCGGGGCGGACGGACAGGTCATGATATAGTAGGTCGCCATGAGCTTGTTCCTTCAAAATTGAGAGTTCGCGTCGACTGTTCCGATAAACAGAACGCATCCACTCGATTGATCACCGGGGCTCCCGCTGTCATTCGCTGATTCGCGTTCGCACTCTATCAGTCTTCGTCGCTTCGTTCAGGTCTGACGCCGCTTCGAGCAACTCATGCGGCAGAAACGCGGTGCTTGGATTTGCCTTCGCGCGATACACCAAGACAGCGGGCGCCTGGGCGCGATTACGACATCGCTCGAGCTTTCGGCGACCAGGACACTCTCCGGATAGGGATAACCGGGTCATGACGAATGGCACGGAGCTTGCCCTTCCTTCGAAGGGTAATCGAAGTGAAAGTTCTCTCATGCACGGAACTTCAAATGCCCCACGAATTCGAACCCTGGTACGTTAAGCTCGTTCGCCACATCTTCGCCTACGACCCCCCCCCGAAAACCGCCCATCTGGGCCCCACTCTGGGCTGTGATCAACGTCGGGTCGCTGGCTGCGATTGCGATGCCCGGAGTTCTGGAATTCGTGAATATCTTTACCGACGACCCGCTATTCATCGCGGTTGCTTTCTGTGCGATGGGTCCTGTGTGCGCGGCCGGCCTTCTCGATGGTCGTTTCCGCACCTTCGCAATCCTCACGCTTTCGACGTGGGCTACGATGTTCGGCGTGGCGTTCGACCGCCGATTAGGCTCGACCTGGCTAACCACGAAAGGCTAAAACCGATGGGTCTAAACGAACGGGGTCCTCAATGGAAACTGTCTGGGAACGACCAGTCGATATGGAGAAACAGCGCCGGAGCATGAAGCTCTTCTGGCTCTTCTACGGCCTGCCGGCCGGGCTCATCATCCTCGTGGAAGGTTTGATCGAGGGTCTGGGTGGCGCGGCAGGGCTGCTCATTCTGCTCGGCGTGTTGGGGGCGATGATCTTCTTCACGATCTGGCTCATGAACCGCACCAGGCGGACCAACACCACGATCCGTCGCCAGGGCGGCGAGCTGGTCTGGGCGCAGCGCCGCGTGCCAATCGACCAGGTCGAGCGCTTCAACGTCGTGATGCGACAGGCATCGATGTCCATGGTGGGCATCACCGGGTCGCACACGAACGCGTCGGCCGACATCGGCGTGGCAGTGTTCCACCTGGCAGACGGCAGCTCGGTGGAGTTCGCGTTCGGTCATCTCCCCGAAAAAGACCTCGATGGGTTGCGCCAGGCGCTGGAGGCCGCGCTGCCGGTCATGCAGACGAAGAACTGACGCCGGTTCTTACGCGCATAAATTTGCGATTCTGGACCTCGAGCTCTGTGGGTGTCTGGGATTGACCGACCTGTATCAACGGAGTGTGCAAACCGCCGGTGTATGGTCGTAGAAAAAGATTTCGCTCACCGGCTCGCGGCCCTCGGTCACGCCGGCATGCCAGCACTCGCCTTCGAAGGAATCGCTCAGTACATGGTCGATAGCGACCACGCCCGAGTAGGTTGCGAAACTCTCGGGGCCGACCTCGGTATGCCAGCTGAAGGGCAGGTTTTCGCCGACAAAGTCGAGCCATCGCGCGGCGCTCGGGTCCTGTTCGACGAGGCGTCCGGGGTCGGTGTTGAGGTCTCCCATCACCAGGTTTTCTGTGCCGTTGGCGCCGGGCTCGCCGTCGCCGAGATCGACGAAGACCTGGTCGGTCTGTGCGATGCGGCAGTCTCTATCTTCTTCAGAAAAGCCCGAGCTACCATGGTAGTTGACCAACGTGAGTGATTGGCCGTCGACGCGGTCGATGACCACACGAGCGACCCGTGCTCGGCTGCCGCAGCCCTCTACGGGAAACCCGGTCATACCCTCGAGACAGAAGTCCTCGTCGCAGCCGCGCAATGAACCAAAGTCGCGGTGTACCGCGGCGCACTTGTCAGAGGCTCCCGGGTGACACGCGATCTGGTAGTCGGGGCCCAACACCATCTCGGCCACAGTGGCCTCGCCGTCTTGCCAGCCTTCGCACACGAAGCCCGCATGAAACTCGACCGGGATGTTGGGGCATTCACCTGGCCAGAAGATCTCCTGAAAGACGACGACGTCGGGCCTAACGGCGTCGAACCAGGCCCGGGTGTCGGCGATGAGCGGCTCGAAGTTCAAGCCGTTTCCATACCATTCGTCGGTGATCTCGGCATCGTCGCTCGAATAGCCATCATCGGGCCCGTTGTCGTGCCGCGCACCCGGTCCGGTGCCGGTGTTGAACGTCACCACTCGAAACGACTCGCCGGTCGTGCCCTGATCGATCTCGGTGTCGCTTTCTGCTGCTGCGTCGCCGGCGTTGCTTGCGTCGCGCGCGGTGAGATCAGGGACGATGCCCGCATCTGCGGATTCGTGCTTCGAATCGTCGGCGGATGAACACGACGGAGCCAGAAGCGCCGCTGCGAGTAGATAGGAAAAACGTCTCATCATGCACAGAAGATATCAGGCTGCTTTCGCTGATGCACCCGACCCGGCAAGAGACGGCCGGGGCGCAGTCGCCTGGGCGGTCATCCGACCGGCAGCGCAATTTCGAGAAAATGGCCGGCCGGAAGCTTGACCACATTGGGTAATGGGCGGCAAGCTCGATCCACGAAGTGGAGCGCAGGGAGCTACCCCAACTAAGGTGAATCAAATGGCGACCGAGAAGTTCGGCCTGCACTTAGAAGCAGGACAAAAAGACGACGGTACCTGGAGCTTCTTCCGGGTCGACCCGGCCACCCACGAGATTGAGCAAACCATTGCGGCGGCCTGGATTGACATACAGGCGGACGCTATCGATGTCGAGATGGAGGTGCTCGATACACCGCCCATCCCGGGTCCCACTAAGCGCGCCGATGGTGGGATCACCACGTGGCGGCCGTGGGACATCGGCTCGGTTCGGCTGCTCGTCTCGGATCTCGTCCTCTACGACTTCTTGTACCCCGAGCTGCAGGGCAAGACCTTCGCGCGGCTAACGTTCCGCGAGAAATCGTCCGGCTCGGTCATCAAAGAGTTCAAAGACGTGACGTATTGATGGATCCAGGGTCGATTCGGGACAAGTACCTGGCGCGGCTCGACGAAGAGCCCCGCCTCTCGTTATCCGCACGTCGAGAACTCGTTGAGGCGCTCGGCCCCCTGGAGTACGAGGGCACGAGCCTCCTGCCGAGTGATAGTCTGAGGGCACGTGTCGAGCTCGAAACACGATGCGTGCGAAAGGTGCTCGGCCGGTGGAGCGCCCGATGGCCCGATGAGACGGGGCCACAGGATCTGCTGCATTGGACGCAAGACTTCCTCGACGGCAAGGTCGGTCGCCGGCAGCTCAAGGTTCTCAGCGGTCGCGTGTTCACGGCCGCCGAAGAACACGAAGAGGA
>CAYFTY010000418.1:0-4716 GCA_964346045.1 uncultured Bradymonadales bacterium
GATACGGGGGCGAGCCGTTCCCCATCATTCATCTCGAAGATGGAAGCCACAAGGCGCTTCCCGACGAGGCGCTGCCGCTGCGCCTGCCAGAACTCGAAGATTTCAAACCGACGGGCGATGGCGAGCCGCCTCTGGCTCGCGCCGAGGAATGGTTTCAGACGACCGATCCCGAGACCGGTGAGACGGCCACACGAGAGACCAACACCATGCCGCAGTGGGCAGGCTCGTGCTGGTATTATCTGCGCTACATCGACCCTGACAACGACGAGGCCCCCTGGGACGCCGACAAAGAAAAATACTGGATGAACGTCGACCTCTACGTCGGCGGAACCGAGCACGCGGTGCTGCACCTGCTCTACGCTCGCTTCTGGCACAAGGTGCTCTACGATTGTGGCCTGGTCACGACCAAAGAGCCGTTTCAGCGCATCGTCAATCAGGGCATGATTCTCGGCGTTGCCTACGAGTATTTCGAAACCCCCGATGGCAAGGTCGTGCCTTTTTACGAGGCCGATCAGTACGAAGAACTCATGCCGCGAACGGTGCATGCCGATGACGTCGTCTTCAAAGACGACAAGCCGGTGCATCCCGAATTCGACATCGAACTCGACGCAAAGACCGAGAAGATGTCCAAATCACGGGGCAATGTCGTGAATCCCGATGAAGTCATCGACGAGTATGGCGCCGACACCCTGCGCTGCTACGAGATGTTCATGGGCCCTCTGGAACAGATGAAACCCTGGAACCCGCGAAGCGTCGGCGGTGTGTTCCGATTTCTCGGACGCGTCTGGAGGCTGCTCTGCGACGACGAGGGACTGAGTGATAACGTATCCGAGCGCCCGGCGCGCGACGAGACCCTCAAAGAACTGCACGCAACCATCAAGAAGGTCACCGAGGATACCGAGGAGTTGCGCTTCAACACGGCGATTGCCGCCATGATGGAATTCACCAATTATCTCTACAAACTCGATGACGTTCCGCACGAAATCGTGGCGCCATTCGCCCAGCTTCTGAGCCCCTACGCGCCCCATCTTGCCGAAGAACTCTGGGTTCGTGCCGGAAATGAGGCATCGGTCGCAGATGCAGTCTGGCCCGAATACGAAGAGGAGCGACTCGTCGAGGACACCTATGAATTGGCGATCCAGGTGATGGGCAAGCTTCGCGCGACGGTCGATTGCCCGACCGACGCCGATGAGGACACCGCAGTCTCGCTGGCGAGAGAAGACGAAAATGTGGCGGCACATCTAGAGGGCAAGACCATTCGCAAGGTGATCTACGTGCCGGGGCGAATCCTGAACTTCGTCGCAAATTAGATCTTCTCGGTTGATCATCGGGCTGCTCCTTCTTCGTCCCATCCCTTAGAGACCGCAACCCGATCGATCTGTTCAGAATCGCCGTGCGTCGATCGGCCAGCGGCGCCCCGACACCTAGCGTCTGTGCGCATCCGCGAGGCCTGCGTGCCTTTCTTCTCCAGGCCGAGAGCGGATTGACGCGATGCGTCAATATTCATGCGCCATAGCGGCACGAGATTAGAATTTCCCAACACCTTGTATCCTGAACGAGCGTTGTGTTAGTCACAATGCACGCATCGGCGTCTTTTTAGACGCGATTGGGCACAACTCGCAGGTGAAAGGGCGAATCATGGCGACTAACGTGGACACTTCGACGACGAGTTCCCCCTCGAAGACCAACGATTCGGGGAAATATCACGGTCTCTCGACCGACGAGCTCGTCGACATCTATCGACTGATTTATCTCTCTCGAAAGCTCGACGACGCCGAGATCCGCCTCAAGCAGCAGCAGAAGATCTATTTCCAGATCTCGGGTGCGGGCCACGAGGCAGTCCTCGTCGCAGCAGGAAAAGTACTCAAAGCCGGCCACGACTGGTTCTATCCTTATTATCGCGACCGGGCGCTCTGCGTGACGCTCGGAATGACGGCCGCCGAAGTCCTCGCTGAAGCGGTGGGTGCCGCCGAAGATCCGAATTCCGGTGGACGCCAGATGCCGGCGCACTGGGGTCATAAAGACCTGAATATCGTCTCGCAATCGTCATGCACGGGAACCCAAGAGCTCCAGGCGGTAGGTGCCGCTCAGGTCGGCCGCATCGTACAAGCTGTCGAAGAGCTCGAGGGTAAGGTCGAGTATTATGACGATGAGGTCGTCTACGTTTCGATCGGCGACGGCGCCACCAGCGAAGGAGAATTCTGGGAAGCCGTGAACACCGCGGCGAACTTCAAGCTGCCGGTGCTCTTCATGGTCGAAGACAATGGATATGCGATCTCGGTGCCCGTCTCGGTGCAGACGGCCGGAGGATCAATCTCCAAGGCCACGAGCGGTTTCGAGAACCTCTACATCACCGAATTTGACGGGTGCGATCCGGTCGAGAGCTACGCAGAACTCCAGCAGGCCGTGGCCTATATCCGCTCGGGTAAAGGCCCTGCACTCGCGCACGCCCATGTGATTCGTCCCTACAGCCACTCGATGAGCGACAACGAGACGCTCTACAAGCCCGAAGCCGAGCGAGAGGCCGAGGCGACCCGCGATCCGATTCACACCTTCTCGGATTTCCTGATCGAGGAAGGAATCCTCACCGAAGAAGAGGTCGAGGAGCTGCGAGAAGAGGTCGATAACGAGGTTCGGGCGGCCGTAGATGAAGCACTCGCCATGGAAACACCGCACCCGGATACCGCCCTCGATTACGTATACAGCCCCGACGTCGACCCGACTTCGAGTGATTTCGACACCGAACCCGAGTACGAGGGGGACGGCGGCAAGACGATGGTCGACCTCATCAATCGCTGCCTCAAAGACGAAATGGCGCGAGACCCTCGGATCGTCGTCTTCGGTGAAGACGTCGCAGACGTCACCAAGGAAGAATATCTGGGCAAGGTCAAAGGCAAGGGAGGCGTCTTCAAAGTCACCCACGGTCTGCAGACCGAGTTTGGTAGCGACCGCGTCTTCAACAGCCCACTCGCCGAAGCCAATATCGTCGGTCGAGCGATCGGCATGGCCACGCGCGGTCTCAAACCAGTCGTCGAGATTCAGTTCTTCGACTACATCTGGCCCGCGTACATGCAGCTGAAAAACGAGCTCTCCAACATCCGGTGGCGCTCGAATAATGCATTCTCGGCCCCGTTGATCGTGCGAGTACCCATCGGAGGGTATCTAAAAGGAGGCGCTCCATATCACAGCCAATCAGGCGCGACCCTCTTCACACATATTCCGGGGCTTCGAGTGGTGATGCCCTCGAATGCCGAAGACGCAAATGGCCTACTGCGCACGGCCATTCGCTGTGAAGACCCGGTAATGTTCCTCGAACACAAGCATCTCTATCGACAGACCTACAATAAGGGCACCAACCCGGGCTCGGATTATATGATCCCCTTCGGCAAGGCGAAGATCGTCCGAGAGGGTTCGGACCTGACGGTCGTCACCTATGGAGCGCTTGTCGAGCGAACCATGCGTGCTGTGAAGCAGCTCGGCGACATCGACGTCGAGGTCATCGACCTGCGTTCACTCTCGCCCTACGACTGGGACACGATTTCAGCCTCGGTCAAGAAGACCAACAAAGTGCTCGTCGCCTATGAGGACAATATTTCATGGGGGTACGGGACCGAGATTGCAACGCGAATTGCAGACGAACTCTTCGAATGGCTCGATGGGCCGGTCAAACGCGTCGCCGCTCTCGACAGCTTCGTGGCCTACCATCCGGATCTCGAAGACCGAATTCTGCCGCAGATCGACGACCTCGCGGCTGGCATCGAGTGGCTGCATAACTACTGATTCGGCGTTCTGAGTCTTCTCGAGGCCCGCGCTCGACGCGGGCCTTTTTTTATGGCCGAACCTTGCATGCATTGAGGCCAAAAAATCCCGAAATACGGGTTCGATTGCGAGCCACGAGGTCGTAGACCGCAGACTCGAGTGGGAGCACGAAAGGAAAGAGATAGAGAAGAGCAAAAAAGATGCTGAATGGGAAGAGCCTCAACCCGACGAAATTCACGGCTCCTGCACCTTTGAGCACGCGTCCGTCACGAGTCACCACGCAGAGGTACTCGACGCACTGTTCGTAATCGAGACCGTATTCACGCAGTTGGTCTTCGCCGTATTCGAAATAAGGCGTGATATTCATGGTCCCCTCTCGGTCCCACTTCTCGGCAAATTGGGCCGACCACGAGCATATGCCACAGTCTCCATCGAAAAGAATCGAGTTTCGACCGACGAGTGAATTTGCCATGTACACCTCTCTTCATCACGCACCCGAAAGATAGTCTCCTATCCTTGGCTGGCAAGCTGAGAGCGTGGAGCGAACGCGACGACGACCGTTGCGTGTCAGCCAGGCTGCGGAATCCGCTGGCGCGCCGGCTCAGCAAGTCGGAGCTCTTCGCCCTCTCTTGGTTGATCGCCTGCGGTAACGACACCAAAAAGAAGGGGACTTCGTCGCTGAATAATGTGAATAACGTGAGCGCTAATCACCAGAATAATGTCGGTAATAATCAGAACAACAATTCGGATAATAATCTGACAAATATCGACCCGGCGCTCTGCGGGAACGGTCAACTCGACGCCAATGAACCCTGTGATCCGCTCATCACCGAAGGTCCGGGGTCATGCCCGAACGAATGCGCGCAGCAGATGTGCGCAACGGTCACGCTCGCCGGCGACCCGACTGCCTGCACCGCCCGCTGTGACATTTTCCTCAACGGTCACCAGCATGGAGTG
>CAYFTY010000419.1:0-4692 GCA_964346045.1 uncultured Bradymonadales bacterium
GTTCGTGTACTGAACTGGGTATCATACATGTTGAGCGTGCCGTCGTCATCGACGTACAACCAATGTGCATGCGAGCGAGTACCCTCGGCCAGGAGCGTCGCGAGGAGTTTTCCATCTTCGGGAAGCGCCAGTGGTTCTTCGTCGGCTGACATGTCGAGGTCGATTCGGATGTCTTGGAAGTTGAACGTAATCGAACTCGTCTCGAGACTATCACCAAATGCGGCGTACGCTTCAGACCCCTGAAAACTTCCCGGGTAGTCGTTGTTGGACACCTGCTGTGGCTCGCCGTCGAGCTGCGACGGATCGGTCGTCACCACATATGATTTGACCGAAGGCAGCTCGCCTGCCGGCGCAGGGAATGATTCCGAAGCGTTGTAGAATACGCCGCGGGGACGAAGGTGAAGCGTCGTGCCTCCCTCGCTTTCGGCGATCGGAACCGTCAACGAAAATGGACTCGCTATGGTCACGTCTGGATCCACGTAGACCGGGCCTGCATCAGGCGTGGCCGGCCGATAGGCGTAAAGCCCCGGTCCGTCTTCTTGAGTGCTGAAATAGTAGTGAAGCAGGTCGACGAAATCGTCGGATGGGATGCCGTCACGCTCGCGCACCTCGATGGTTCCGCTGCCCCCATTGTTCACAGGGTTGTTCACGACATTATTGGCGTCGTCGCCACCCGATCCACAGGCAGTGAGAACGGTCATTATTACAATGCTAAGGATCATATACCAGCGGTTCATACTTTCTCGCTTTCGGACGGAATCAGGGGTCTGCCGCGACCCTATCGCTTGCCCGTGATAAAGGCAACTGAACTCGAGCGCTGGGGTGTCGCCTGCTCACTCTTTCGCAGCTTTTCTCGCCGCCCTTGCCTCGCGAACCTTGCGACGGGCCGTTGCAGCATCGGTCGCCGCGCTCGCCCTGGCAACTTCGGCAAGGTCTGCCGCATCGAGTTCCTTCTGCGCGGTGGCGAAAACCTCGGCCTCTTCAAAGCGAACATGGTCTCGAAGCAACTCCCCGAACTCGAGTAGTCGGTCGCGGGGAGCGCCTTCAGCAGCCGGAAGGCGCCGAAGTCTGCTGTGCTGGTCGAGCGTTCGCTTGACCAGCTCGGTCTCGCCGATCGCCCTCAACGCGGGGAGCAGGTGCTCTTCTTCGACTTCGAAATGCGGTTCGAGCTCGGCCTCGAGGGCTTGCCCGACCGCGACCCAACACGCGGCCACCTCTGCGTCAGATCCTTCTTCGGCCGCCCGGCGTGCGCGGCGAGCCAGCACGAGCGCGTGATGATGGTCGCGGCTGAGGTCGTGCAATCGAGGGTCTCGTTTCGGCATGGAGTACCTCCAGATCATGGGGGCGAAGACCGTATCATCCGGACCGGAAAAGATGCCATCATCCTGATTTCTGGACCCTGATCGGTGCCCGTCCGCCCGGTGATACTCGCCTGCCGGAAGCACTCGTCGAACCACCTCGACTGGTGTACCGAGTTGATTTGTATGCCAGGAAGGTCATTTAGCCTTGCCGAAACCAACCCCGCCCGAAAGCTGGCGACGAGAACTCTATGGACAATCATTCTGCAGAACTACTGCAAAGTGCAACGAACGAATCCGACCAGAGCGTCCACGAAAATGAAATGCGTCACGTCTTTCGGCGAGAGGTGCGAGACGGGAAACTGGTTCAGTAGTACACGTGGAGAATCCACTCGATTCGGTTGACCACCGCGCGATTGTCGCCGAGCACGGGAATCTGCCATGTGACGTATTCGGTGGTGAAGCCGATGAGCTTGTTGAGTCGCAGATGAATCTGGGCAGTCAGGAATGACTCAGACATCTGCTCTGGTACGTATTCCGCCGTCTGAAAAGAGCTGTTGAGGCTGATCTTTCGGAGCCAGACGCTATCGCGAGCGAGGAGGTCGACTCCTGCACCGGCGAGCACGTATTGACGTGTCAGGTCGTCGGGGCTCAGATCGGTCAGCGTTTCGGAGAGGTACTCGCCGAACAGACGGACTCGCGAAAACTCGAACGTGAGTTCAGCACCGATGACCCGTTGCGCTCCGGTCGTGGCGCCGATCGTCGTTCCGTCCCCCAGTATTACCGTTGTTCGGTCGATCACAGACAATTGTACTGAGCCTCCCGGACGAATCGTCAGCGGGCCGACATCCAATGAGGGTACCACCCTCGCGCGAACGGAGAGTGCTTCTCGGTGAGCAGGCAGGGTCTCGGGGTCGGGGGGGAGTTGAAGAAGCTCGGCCTTCGGGTCAGTGAAGAAGGTTCCATCGAGCCCGTCGGCTGCGGGGCTGACCTGAAGCCAGCTATCGATGCCGAACTCACCCCAGTCGCGGTTGTACGCGACCTCGAGGTTCATGTCGGGATCGAGCTTATGCCCGTTTAGGTACGGAAGGTTGCCGAACCATGAACCGTCCCAGAAAAGCCCAACCTGATCGTAGAGCAGACCACCACTGATGCTCAGTCCCTCGACCGGCATATTCCACTTCGCGTACGCCTGCTGCAGCCAAACGTTGGAGGGGCTGAACGAGCGGAGGTTCGACTGACGGAACCGCGGTTCGACCAAGAAGCTGAAATCGTCGTAGCTCGCGGTGCCGACGAGTCTCACGTTGTAGACCTCCGCGGACGGCCGGCTGATGTCATCGAGTTTGGTTGTCAGGCGGAGCATCGTCTGGCCGCTAAAGGCGATCGGGCTCATCTCGAGTTTGGGCTGTTCGTTGAACGATCGTACTTCCGGCTCGAGGTCTGCCGGTGGGGCAGATTGTGCATACGCCGAAGCTGGGATGATGCTCGCCATGAGGAGGGTGGCTGCCGCGGCCTTCCGCGTCCGTGCGAAGAACCTGTCGAACAGTGCGCCGAGGGCGAAGGTGACGAACACGAGCACGGTCCCGTAGACATTCGCGCCCAGAAGAACGGCGTAGGCACCATCGCCGATCGCCCAGCTCTCGGGAATTGCACCGGCGGCATAAGCGATGCCCAGTGCGACTCCTGGCCACAGGGCGAAGTGAAATGCGAAGGCACCGGCCGAGCGCCACGCAAAAAGTAGGAAGACAGGAGCGAGGCCGAGCACCATGGTGCCCGAGATGGTCGTTGCCTTGAGGATAGCTGCTCCTGCGAACAACGGGAGAGTGCCCAGGATCACCGTGACGACCATCGTGGCCCGCCCGACCGTCACGCGATCGGCTTTCTGCAACCACTGCGTCAGTCGTTCGCTCACTGGCTGCGCGTCGCCATCTTCGTGCACCCCGCCCAGGTCGACGACGAACGCCCGCGAAAACGACGACAGAGTCGAATCGAGAGTCGAGCCGGCACTGACCATCATGATGATGCTCATGACGACCAACGTCGAGATCCCGAACGCCTCGGCGACGCGGAGCGGCGAGTCCTGGCCAGTCTCGATCCCGGCGAGAGATCCATGAACTCCGACGAAACCGAACACGACGATGAAGCCGCCAGCGATCAGGCCGGCGAGCAGATAACCTTTGAGCATCGATTTTGCGTCGGTGATGAATGCGCGGTCGGTCAGCACCGGGTCGTGAAAGCCGTAGGAAAGTGACTGCAGGACGCCTACGACAAGAAGGTCGACGCCTCCTGCGAGGGTCCACTCGCCGGACGCGACGATGTTCCCGAGGCCCGACTCGGGCACGACCAGCCCCAGCACGAAGACCACGAGAAACACCGCGAGGAGCATCTGCACCCCGTCGGTGAATATCGAACTTCGCAGACCTCCTCGGAGGCTGTAGGCGAGGGTGGTCGCTGTAAACACGAGGGCGCCGGCGTAGTAGGCAAGCGACTGCGATTCGCCGAAGTACGCGCCGACGACCGCGGAGTTCGACCAGATCTCGTTGAACAATCGCACCATGATCACCAGCGTGAACCCGGCGGTCGCAAGTCGTCCGTATTTGCTCGTCACGAAGTCGCCCAGGCTTCGCACGTTTGTCCGCCTGCGGATCGCGTACAAGACTCCGCCGACGACCGGGATCGAGAAGTACCAGCCTGCGTATGCCACCGAGCCGACGATCCCGAACTTCGCTCCCAGGTTTGCAGCGTTGGTAATCGACTTCGCGAAGAGCCACGAGATGACGATGGAACCGACGAGCAGTCCGAGTCCGACCGACCGGCCCGACTCGTCACGGCCCGAGAAGAACGACCCGGCAGTTCTGGCGCGCGGCGAGACGAGGAACATCGTCAGCCCGTACGCGGCCAGCGCCGCCCAGAGCAAGGCCGTCGTCATGGGTACTCCGTTGCCACCCCCGGATGGGAGAGGCGAGCCAGCGCGTGTGCTTCCTGCGCAAATCGTCTCCAGACTTTGAATGCGCGCGCCTCGTTCAGCCCTGACATCAAATCGTGCCAAATCGCCTGGATTGCGACGAGCTGAGCGAGTGCCGGTTCGCGGGCCTTGTAGACGCTCCCCATCGCGCCGCTACCCACGAGCTGGAGAATCTTATAGGGGACCTCCGTGGTAGCGTCTGCCGTAGGAAACTCCGAGTCCAGTTTGGGTCGTTCTGAAGCGGTGTTCATCCGTGTAGGGGGCACAGTTTCGCCATGGTGAACCTCTCTCATTGCGGTCGCTTTGTCTCGGCGGTTTCGTGAGGAGGTCCAGCCAGGGCCGGGAAAGTTACACGTCTTTTTAAGGCCTCTGGGTCGGACGACCAGACGCGGGGGGGGGGGGGGTGGGGTCACAGAGCTTGAAACGGCG
>CAYFTY010000420.1:0-4687 GCA_964346045.1 uncultured Bradymonadales bacterium
AGCGCGTCGATGTGCCGCAATCGGTCAAAGAGCTGATCTACCGACTGATGGACAAAGAACCCGAGAACCGCCCTCAATCCGGAAAAGAACTCGCCGATCTCATCGACGAGCTCGATTTCGAATTGGATCACAACGCCAGCGCGGCATTGGCAACTCAGCCCGAGTCGAGCGGCCCCGTCACCACATTGATGCATGCACCGGGGCACGAGACGCAGCCGTCCGAGCCGGACGAAACCCTCGCAGACGGTTTCACGAATCAGCAAACGCGGATCTTGCACTCGAATACCCCCGTGGGGCGTTCGAGTGAATTCAGAACGCTCGAGACTGACCGCTCTGCCGCGCCGAAGCGATCCCGCCTCTGGAGCATCGCCGGTATCCTGATCACAGCATTGGTTCTCCTCGCGCTGGTACTTTTCAATGTCTTTCAAAAGGAAACGCCAGCGCAGACCGAAGACGTAGCGGAGGCAGAAAAGGTCACCGTGCCCGATGAAGGGGTGGCGGGAAACGTGAAAGTCGGCGACCACGCAGAGAAACCTTCCAAAGCGAGCCCCAGGGACTCTCAGGAATCCGTCGCGGATATCGCAAGTCCGAAGGCAGATAAAAAGGCAGATAAAAAAGAAAGGACGGCACCGATTTTGGCGTCCGACGAAGCAGACGAACCCCCTGCTGCTTCTGACGAGGTTGCAGAAAAAACCCCGCGCACCAGAGTCGAAGAGCCCAAGGAAACGACGAACAAACCACGCCCGCGGCCAAAACCCAGACCGAAGCCACGTCCGAAACCCGACCCTGAACCTGAAGAGGACGTCGTCTTCGAAAGCCTTTCACCTTCGGAAGACGACAAGCCGACGATGCCCTCCGTCGACCTCTGAGCATACGCTGCGGCCGACGGGTCGTGACGTAATGCGCGTCTCTTTCGAAATCGTCTCACCAATGTGCTTGACCGGGCCGCGATCCTGACCAAAAATGGCCCGGTCGATGCGATCACTTCCAGATGACAGGCTCTGTCTTGGTGTGTAAGTACGCAAAATTGACTTTGCTGGGCATCCTATTCTCACTGATGCTCTTGCCTTCTGGTGCGTGGGCTCAAGACCCAAATGCCCGTGAGGCGGTTCGTATTGCGCAAGAGGCCGCCGAGGATTTCAAAGCCGAGCGGTTTCTCGATGCTGCCAAAAAGTTCGAGCGCGCTTTCGAACTCTACCAGGACGCCACGCTGCTGAAGAATCAGGCGGTTGCCTACTACAAAGCAGACGTCTGCCCCAAGGCACTCGAATCTGCCAAGGCCTACCGAACCTTTATCGCTGCCAAGGATGGGATTCCCGAAAAAGACAAGCGCGATGTAGCCAGAGTCACCGTCGAATGTGAATACGACGCCGCCGTGCGCTACATCGAAACACGCGAGTTTGCCCTCGCTAAGGCTTCGATCGATGACGCACGTGCCGCAGGCCCGACCGCCGAAATGACAACGAAGCTCGACGAGCTCGAGCAGGAATTGCAAGCCGCTCGAAATGCCCCGGAAGAAGACGAAACGGTCGTCATCGAAGACGACCCACTCGCCCCCCGCGGCAAATCCACGCTTTATTACGTGGGTTGGGCAACGCTCGGAGTTGGCGTGACCCTCGGTATTCTTACGGGAGTGCGTCACCTCATCGCCTTTGGACAGGCCTCCGACGGGCGAGACACTTGTGACGCAGCTGGTTTTCCAAACGCCGACTGTGCAGACGTCGAAGAAGCGGCCTACCAGGACTGGATCGATGGCGCGGACACCATCCAATCTCTGCCGCCCATATACGTCCTCTCAGGTGCCGTCGCCGCCGTTGGCCTTGGTATCCTCATCTACGATTACTCCACGCAGGAAGAAGAAAGCGCACTTCGTCTGGTGCCCGCCATCGGCACTGATAGCGCTGAATTACAACTGCATTTTCGGTTCTGACGTATGCACGTCAATCATCTCATTGTCGGCGCCGGAATGACCGGACTCGCCTACGCCAATTTCATCGAAGATGACGACTATCTCATCCTCGAGCGAGACTCTGAAGTCGGAGGTTGGTGCAAGACCATCAAGCAGGATGGATTCATCTGGGACTACTCTGGCCATTTCTTTCATTTTCGTCACCCCGATATCGAAGCCTACCTGCGCGAGCGGATGCCCGGTGAAGAGATCAGTACCGTCGTGAAGGATTCGAGGATTTATACGCGGGGCTCATGGGTCGACTTCCCGTTTCAGAAGAACATCCACCAACTGCCCAAAGAGGACTTCATCGATTGTCTGCACGGGCTCGTCTTCCGAGAGGAACACAATTCCGATGCTCGCGAAGGCAGTTTCAAATCGATGCTTTACGAGAAATTCGGCCAGGGTATTTCTGAACGGTTCTTGATCCCCTACAACGAAAAACTCTACGCGTGCGACCTCGACGAACTCGACCGCGATGCGATGGGACGCTTCTTCCCGTACGCTGACCTCGAAGATATCGTAGCTAACATGAAAGAGGCCGATAACGTCTCGTATAATGCCACCTTCACGTATCCGAAGAATGGCGCGATCAGATACGTCGAAGCCCTGGCTTCCGAGGTGCCTGAAGAGAAGATCTCTCTGAGCGAAGGACTCGAGCGTATCGACATCACTCGAAAAGTCGCTCACACCTCTCGAGGCCGCGAGATTTCGTTCGACTTTCTCGTCAGTTCTGCCCCCTTCGACCAATTCCTCGAGATGACAGGGCTGGACTACGATGCGTCGACGCTGACGTACAACAAAGTGCTCGTCTTCAACCTTGGCTTTGACCGAAAAGGACTCGAGGACGTGCACTGGGTTTATTTTCCCGACCGCGACCTGCCCTTCTACCGCGTCGGCTTCTACGACAACATCATGTCGTCTGACCGCATGAGCCTCTACGTCGAACTCGGGCGCACCCCGGACGCGTCGATTGATAAAGAGTCTGCACTCGCATCCGTCCTCGAGGGGCTCGAGACCTGCGGCATCGTTACCGGCCAGAAATTGATTTCGCATCATTCGGTGGTACTCGATCCCGCTTACGTTCATATCAACCAGGCATCACGCGATTTGCACGAAGAGACGGCTCGCACTCTTGCGACGCGCGGGGTCTTTTCGATCGGACGCTATGGAGGTTGGACCTACTGCTCGATCGAAGACAATATCGTCGAGGCGCGTGCGCTCGCACGTCGGATCAATCAGGTCAGCTGAGCAACGCGGTCGATATCGAGAGATAGACGAGTACGGCCAGCACATCGATAGACGTGATGACGAAGGGTCCGGTTGCGACGGCCGGGTCGAGGCCCAGCTTTTTGAAAACGATTGGCGTACCCGCACCGATCGCTGCCGCGAGGGTCGTCGAGGCCAGTACGGCGGCGCCTACAGAGGTTCCAAATCGCAGGGGGTCGACGTGGTCGATACTTCCCGTACCCTCGAAATAAAGTGTTGCGAAAGCGCCTGCTACGATGCCGTAGAGGAATCCGCACGCCACACCGACGAAGACTTCACGAGCTACGATCTTACCAACCTGCGAAACCTCGAGACGACCGAGGGCGAGTCCGCGATTGATAATCGTCGAGGATTGTGTGCCCACGTTTCCGGATAACCCCATGATCATCGGGATGAGGGCAGCCAGCGGAATGAGTCGCGAGAGTGGTTCTTCAAAGACCGAAATCACCAGTATGCCCACCGCTCCGGCCATGAAGCTCGGGAAGAGCCAGGGAAGTCGAGAGCGCGCAGATCGCAGGGGCGAGCGATGGATGCTGAGCTCGCGCTCGTTGCCCGCACCTGCCATCAAGAGCATGTCCTCGGTCGCCTCTGTGCGAATCACATCGATGATGTCGTCGACGGTGACCACACCAATGAGCCGGTTATCGTCTTCGACCACGGGCAAAGCGAGTAGATTATATCGGGCCACCAGCCGGGCAACATCTTCCTGGTCATCTTCGACCGAGACCCGAATCACATCGCGGATCATGAAATCTTTGATGAGCGCGTCAGGCGGCTGCTGCACGAGTTCGCGCAGGCTTGCTACGCCTACCAGTTGCCCGATGTCATTCGTCACGTAGACGTAAAAAATGATTTCGGCGTCCGCCCCGCCCTGCAACAGTTCGACCGCCTCGGCAGCGGTCGTCTCGTCTGAAAGCGAGAGAAAGTCGGTCACCATCAGACCGCCGGCACTCTCTTTGTCATACTCCATGAGGTTGGTGGCCTCGGACGTTTCGTCCAGACTCTCCGCAAGGAGGATGTCGCGACGCCCGTCTGGCAAGCTCTGCATTACATCAGCGGCATCATCCGACGGCATCGCATCGAGAATGCGCATGAGTTCATCGTCGGGAATCTGAGTGGCGACAGAGCGCAGAAGGGTCGCCTCGAGCTCGGCAAGGAGCTCACCTCGGGCCGTATCCTCGGACAGGGTATTCAAAACGTAGCGCCGCTCGGACGGCGTCAACGAATTGAATAGATGGGCGAGGTCCGCTGGATGCGAGCGGTTGACCAGACGAACGAGTTGTTGGGTGCTCTCGGCCTGCAGAAGTCGCCTGATCGACGACAGAAGAAGTGTATTCGCATCAGGATCCATCGATGCGCCAGGGCCGAGATGTAGAGGAGATATTTATCGCTAGTCGTCGGTCGAATCCGACTCGCGCGCCGGCTGTTCGAGCAACCACCGCGTCTCTTGAACCTCCTGCTCGAGTTCCC
>CAYFTY010000421.1:0-4682 GCA_964346045.1 uncultured Bradymonadales bacterium
CGCTACCATGATGCTTCAGAGATGCTCGAAGCATTCGTTCATGCGCTGCGTGGCATGAATATTCAGCCACGAGCGCGAGGCGCAACGCACCCCGAAATCTCGGTAACATCACTCGTTCCAGACGGCATCGACTCCCAGATCTCGGACTCCGAGCTCGAAGAGACGTCGAGGCCTGAAGCCGATGCCGCGACCGTGCAACGCAAGTCGCTGAAGATTCCCGAGGATGCTCGTCGGCCGGATCCTCCGACGCGCGAGGTCGACGGGGCTGACGACAGCGACGAATTCAAGCCTGATTCGCAACCGACCAAACCGATTCCTCCGCCGATTCCGACCTCGGCTTCGGTCAGCAAAGAAAGCGAAAGCATCAGTCGGCCGACGGCCGAACGAAAGTCGATCATGGAGCGGATGGCGTCGGCCGAAAAGAAGAGGAGCCCCCAGCCCTCAGGTTCGAAACCGCGCTATGAATTGCCGCTGATCGGCCGAGAAAAAGACGTTCTGAAACTGAGCTCGATCATTCAGGAAAACGTCTTCAACAATCAGGGGCACATCATTCTGCTCGAAGGCGAGAATGGTGTGGGGAAATCGCGCGTCGTGGGAGCACTACGCTCGAACCTTCGCAATCTGGGCATCGACGTCTGCGTCGGCCACTGCCGACGTCGGACCATCCCTCTCGAAGGCATTCGCGAGACCTTTGCCGATTACTGGTCGGTTTCGCACGCCGAACGAAAACAGGTCGACGAAACTCTGCGAAACGATCTCGATGATCTCGGCGATTACAGCGGCGAGGATCTGGATCGGATCGTCGAATTCGTGCGACCTCATACCGCCGCCGACGCCGGTGACGTACAGCCCGATTCACAGGAAGCCGGCGTACTCTTCGCCCAGCTCGAGAGAGTCTTCGTAAATCTCTCGCAGCGACGCCAACTGGTCGTCGTGCTCGAGGACATCCAGTACGCAGATAGCGCGACCCTGGCATTCCTCGAATATCTCGCGGTGACCCTGCGCACACAGAGCTTACCGATTGCAGTCATTCTCTCGTTCAGGCCCGAGGAGCGCAGCCACAACCCCGACCTCGAGCAGAGCCTCCGAACCATCACCTCGAATATCGGAGCAGCCTACACGCGCTACGTGCTGAAGCGATTGCGGGGACGCGACCTCTCGGTACTACTCGACCATATTCTCGCGCTCGAGCCGCGCCTCAAAGAGCGCATTGGATGGCTGAGTCAGGGGGTTCCTCTGCACGCCATCCAGATCGTCCGCTATCTGCAAAACGAGGGCAATCTCGAGAAAAAAGGGAAGCGCTGGGGCCTCAAAAACGGCTCACCACGGGAGATCGACCTCCCGCCCGACCTGATGGACATCATGCGTCTGCGCATACAGCAGGCGACCGAGGCCGAGGAGCGCGCCAGCGTGAGAGCGACCCTCGAGTGGCTTGCAACACTCGGCATGCGCACGCCCGTCGAACTTCTGGCCGAGGTACTCGGGACGGGACCCTCGGCAAGCCTCGACGAGGATCTAAACGCCTTGCGCGATCAAGGGATCGTTCGGCAGACGCTGCATCAAAACCTGGTCTGCGTCGAATTCGACAACTCTCTTCTGCGCGAGGCAATCCTCCATGATCTCTCCGAGCGCTGGGCGAACCGACGGCTGCATCGCACCGCCGCCGAAAAGAAGATCGACTTCTATCGCTCGAAGGACATGGAGATTCCCCTGGTCGAGATTGCAGAGCACTGGCGACAGGCCGGCGAGAACGACCGCTATCGCGACACGCTCTTCGCGGCCGCACAGCGCTCGATGAAACGTCAGGATCTAAGGGGCGCACGCGAACAATTCCGAGAGCTCGCCTCGCTGCTCGAAGCCCGTTCGGATCACGGCGAACTCTGGTCTCAGGCTCAGCTCAATCTCGCCGAACTCGCCTGGCGATTCGGTGAGTTCGGACTGGCCGAGGATCGCTTCAAGCGTGCCGTTCAACAGGGAGCAGCAAAGGGGCCCGAGCTCGGCAAAGCACTGCGAGGACTCGGGCATCTGCTCGTGATGCAGGGTCGTCACCGAGAAGCCCGTGAATGGTACGAGAACGCGCTCGAATGGGCGCGAAAGCATAACGACCGCCAGGACGTCGCCAAAGCGTTGATCGGCCTTTCAAAGGTTCACCTCATCGGTGGGGACCTCAAAGCTGAGGAGAAAGTCAGCGACGAGCTCGAAACCATGCTCGGCAGCCTGCCCGGTGGAGAGATCTCGGGGAAGGTCCATATGCACCTCGCCGAGGTGGCGCGCCGCCGCGGGCAGCTGCAGAAGCGGCGAGATTACCTGGTTCGCGCGCGCCAGGAATTCGAAGCGGCTCGTAATCGGCAGGGACTCAGCGATGCACTTCTGAACCTCGGGAGCGCGCTGATGGACCCGGCGATGAACGCGCCCGACCGGCTGAGCGAAGCGGGCAAGATGTTTCGACAGTCGCTCGAGCTCAAGCGCGCCCTCGGCGACCGCATGGGAGTCGCCGAAGCCTATCGAAATCTCGGACAGCTCGAGATTGAACTCGATCATTTCGATAGCGGCCTCGAGCTCTTGCGCCAGAGTCTATCCATCCATGAAGCACTCGGGACCCGATTTTACGTGGCGGCCGTGCATACAGCCCTCGGCGTCGGATACCTCTTCCAGAAAGACTACGCGAATGCCGGTCTGCACATGGAGAAGTCCTACGAGATCTTCAAGGCCATGGGTGATCAGATTGCCATCTCGCACTGCCTCATGAATCTGGGCGAGCTGGCAATCAACACCGGCGACATCGCGCGTGCGCAGGCGATGCTGCGCGACGCGCGGCGCATCAAGGAGTCGGTGGGCACGAGCTGGGCCGTCTACGATATCCGCAATCATCTCGCGATCGTCTCGATGTGGCTGGGTGAATTCGACGAGGCTGAGAAGCTACTCGATGAAACGCTGCGTACCGTCGATGAACACGGAACAGGAGAGGATCGCGCCATCGCGCGCAGCCTGCTCGGACTCTTGCGCTGCTTCCAGAGCCGACTCCAGCTCGGTGCACTCGAGCTTGGCCGGGCACGCGCGGATGCCGAAGACCTCGGTATCGACAAGGTCACCGTCTTCTGCCAGGGCAACGCGGCATTCTATGCGGCGCTGACCGAGAGCGAGAGCACCTTCCAGAACCTGCTCGATACGATCCGCGACGAGCCTTTCTTCTATACGTTGGAAAGGCGCATCTGGCTGACCCTTCTCGAACGGCTGGCCAATCATACGGCCGAGATCGACCGCTCACGGCAGACCTCGAGGCTGATCAAGACCACCGCGCGCTTCTGGATCGAATGCGGCTTTCCCGACCACGGCGACGAGCTGATCCGAAAAGCCAAAGAACTCGAAGCCGAGTTGAATGAGCAGCGCTGATGCATAAGCTTCCCACACACAAATCACTTCACGAACGAGGCATATGATGTCTGCAGAAAAGCTATCCGACGAACGCATCGAAGAACGACTCGCAACGCTCGACGGCTGGGACCGTGACGGCGACAAGATCGAGAAACACTACGAGTTCGACGGCTTCGAAGAAGCCATCGAGTTCATCAATCGAATTGCTCCCCTGGCCGAACGCGCCAATCATCACCCCGAAATTTTCAACGTCTATAATCGAGTCGAGCTGGTACTCACCACCCACGATGCTGGTGGCCTCACCGACAAAGACTTCGACCTTGCGGCTCAGATTGACGAGGTCGCATGACGCTGATGGACGGCCTCGGGCGCCGCGACGACCGAGGTCCCTTCCGCAAACAACCCCGCACCGCAACAACGTGCCCGCCCTGACCTCAGAAAGGGCTTGAATTCCATCGCAGCGCTGTTATTGTGCGGCGCACAAATGGGCACCGTAGCCGTTGCGAATGGCTTCGCACGGCGCACCGATTACAAACGAACGCGAGATCTTCGAGAGTCTCGGGTTCCGCAAAAGGCATTGCGATGGATTTCTCTCTGGCATCGATTTTCTCCGATCCCAAATATGTGACGTGGGGGCTTTTCCTGGCGTATATGCTGGGGACCACATGGCTCGCGTGGTTGGGACACAAGAAGACCAAAGACCTCGAGAGTTTCTCGATCGGCTCTGGAGATATGAGCCCATGGGTCGTAGGGGTGACGCTCGCCGCGTCGATCGCTTCGACAGCGACCTTCGTCATCAACCCCGGCTTCGTGTACGTGCATGGAATGAGCGCGTTGATGCACCTGGGAGCTGCCGCAGGGTCGGGCATCGTCGTCGGATTGCTCGTACTTTCCCTCGGGTTTCGTCGAATCGGCAAAGAGACCCGAGCCCTCACTCTGCCGCACTGGTTCGGCCAGCGCTTCAAGTCTCGGGCCATGACAGTCTTCTTTGCCGCAGTGAATCTGCTCTCGGTCACCTTCGTGGTGCTCATCGTAGGCGGGTTGTCGATCGTCATGCAGAAAACACTCGGACTCACGAACGTACAGTCGCTGCTGCTGATCATCGGCTTCGTCTTCAGCTACATTTTCCTGGGCGGAACCTACGCCCATGCATACACGAATACGTTGCAGGGCGTGATCATGTCCGTGATTGCAGCCATCATCGTCTTCAGCGGTCTCGACCTTCTTCTAGGCGATGGCGGTGTCTCGTGGTCGTCTTTTGCAGCGCAACATCCCAATCTCGTCGAGACCATCAATCCCGAGAGCAC
>CAYFTY010000422.1:0-4674 GCA_964346045.1 uncultured Bradymonadales bacterium
GTGAAGGCGCCAGCCCCGGGGTCACTCGAGAATTCGGTGCATGGCAGGACTCCTTCGTCGGCCGGCGGCAGGACATTCATCAACCCGATGTCGATGCCGGTCTCGATCACCGTATCGTCCTGATAAGCCACGAATTTCCAGTAGGTGCCCTCGCGTGTTCGCGTCGGCGGATCATCTTCGTTGCGCCGCAGCTTCAGCGGCGAAGCGATGAATCGCTGCCCCCACGTCTCGATGGGAAAGAGCTGCGACTCGAGATGATCACACGCGGGCGACGAGAATGGCACGAAGGCGCAGGTATGGCCGCCGAATACCGAAACCGGTTTGTCAGCCGTGATCAGCGATCCGGTGAGATCCGCGACCGGAGAAACGCCCCGCCCGCCGAGATTGAGTACTTCGAAGGGTTGTAGCGTCACAGAAACACGCCCCGAAGCGTCGGGATTCTGCAGACGGCCCGTAGCGGGATAGAGAAGATCTTCGAATGCGCGGCCGCCGGAGTTGTTCAACTGCACGTTCACCCGGGTATCGGGCTCGGTCGCAATCACCGTCAGCGTTGCAGCAAACGGGTCGGCGAGACGAGCCGCTGGCGTGCCGGCAAAGACGGCATAGCTCATGAAGCGGTAGTTTCCGGTGAGCGCGCTCGTCGGCAAGAGCAGCGACGCATCGTTGGTGAAGTTGTAATTGCAGCAGAGTGGATTGAATTGATACGCGACCACGGGTTCGGTCGAAACGACTCGATAGGCCGTCTTGGTGATCGTCGACTCGGCAAAGGGAATCTCACGGAACGGCATCACCAGGGTCATCAGCGAGCCGCGTGGCAGCACGATGTCTTCGATGGGCCCGTCGATGGTAAAGAGCTGCCGACCAAAGGGGCCGATGACTTCAGACTCGACGGTCACGAGGTCGGTGCCTGGCAGAGGAACGTCCGTGCCCACCTCTCTGGATTCCATGGCCTCGGCAATGACGCCCTCGTCGGAGTAGACCGTGATCCGTGCGTCGAAGGTCTCCGAGGGGTTCGAAAGCACGATGGCGAAGGGCGGCCGTTTTTCGGGCGGCAGCGGCACTTCCTCGCCGGAATTGAGCAGATGGTTCTCTAACTCGACCGCCCAGTATTCACAGCCGATGTAGCTGTTATTCGACTCGGCGAGTCCGCATCGATCGAGGCACGCTCCATTTTCACATCGAGACGTCGCCGAACATTCGTTGACGTCGACGAATTCGGTGCCCTCGTCGTTGCAGACCTGGGGCTGACGCTCGGATTCGCAACGCCGCGTGCCCGGCAGGCAGAAGACTTCGACACATGCGTCTTCGCGGCAGACTTGTAGCGGTGATGAAGGACATGAGCCGTCCTCGAACGCAGTCCCCTCTTCATTGCAGACCTCGATGGCAGCCGTGTTTTCGGCTTCGCAGCGCACCGATCCGGGCTCGCAAATCGTGGCCGGCGGCATGTCCACCATGTCTGTGCCGACGTCCGCAGCTGGAGCAGGGTTGGAGTTGGTTTCGTCTGAGGAACAGCTCAGAGCAAAGAAAGCGGCAAACACCGCAATGAGAAAAATACGCCCTTTCATGGCCACCATCACAACAGAAATCAGAGCCAAAATCACATCGACGTCAGAGGTTCTACCTTATGGAACCTTCGAGGCCGCTGAAGATTTCGCGTTTATCGCTTCTTCGGGCGTCCAGCCTTCTTCACCCTCGTCAGCAGCCCCGCACGGGTGCAGCGAACTCGTATGCCAGACGCGGAAATTCTGGAAATTATCGTCCGCAGCAACGATCGCACCGTCCCGACGTTCTACAAACGGGGTGGGATAGCGTGGTTCGGGCGGCTCGTCGCCAGCGGCCTCAGCGTCGATGACGGCCATCTGGTCCTGCGCGAGCTGGTCGAGAAATTCGAGTTCCTGGTCGATCGACTCGAACCACGCATTCAATTCCTCGCGATTCGAATCGAATCTCAAATTGGCTTCGGGCGCACGGGACTCGACACCATCGAGCCGTCGCCGAAAATCGGCGAGCCGCAGCCGAATGTTCTCGAGCGCGTCGCGGTCCTTCGAGAGAATCTGGTCCGAGACCGTGGGCTGAAATTCTGCGAAATCTTCGCCGATGGCCGTGACATCGGCGATCAGCGTTCGGCACTGCGGGTCATCGGTCTCGGCGAGTACTTCTTTCTCTCCACCCTCGACGTCGAGATTGGGAGCGAGAATCGCTTCGCGGTACATCCAGGCGAAAGCAATGGCAATGATCGCGGGAATCAACACCAGCGCGGTCCTGATCAAGAGCCTGGTCTTGCGGGCTCGCTCGTTGGCTTCGAGCCGTTGGACGACCTCGTCGACTTCCCGAGATTTGTCTGCGTCACTCATATCAGGCTCCCTGGATACCCTGCGAGCGTCTTCAGACCACGTGCGCGGCGCTGACTCGCGCCGCAAGCATAGGGGAATTCGCCTCGAAAAACACCCGTTTGTTGTAATGTGATCGGCGGCGTGTTATGCCGTGCGCCGGTCTGAGCCCGCCGTTACGAAGCGCAACGCCGCATTTGGCGCGGGTGTGAGACACCCTCACCGCCTCGCCAGGGATCCTTGGATCCGGCCCGCAGTCGGAGCAGGCGTCACAGACCGAGAATATTTGGTGATATCTGTCTGGTTGTTGTGACGAGAGACTCGTCGATTTACCAAGGATGAAGCTTGGATACTTCCACTTTCCTGAAAAGACACCTCGAAGCTACGGACGAAGAGACGCCACGACTCATCGAGATGGCCGCCACGGCGCTCGCCGAAGGCACCGACTTCTCGATTGGGCCGGGCGCCGAAGAGCGTCTCTGGCGTTATCTGCAATATCCCTACTATCTCGGGCTTTTCGCACGGAGGGTGGTTGAAGCCGAGGGCATATCGGCGCACGTCAAAGAAAAGCTCTGCCACGCCGTCTTGCAGATCAACATGCACCTCGACGAGGGGCAAGAGCCGGGTCCTGGACTCTTTCAGCTCACGGCCTGGCTCGGGCAGAACAAGCTGCTCTGGCGCGAAGACTATATGGGGCTGCGGCGCGGTCTGATCTGGCTGCCGCGGCTTACCAATAGCTACATTGAATCGACCGATTATATCTTTCCCGCGTGCGACGGCATCTTTCGCGATACCGACACGAGTCGCGAGGAATCGATCGAGCTGATCCTCATGATCCTGACGGCCAAGGAGGCTATTGGGCCTCAGGGTCGAGATATTTTCGACCACATCATGGAGATGAGCAGCATCACGAAGAGCCTCAAACGCGAGGTTTGCCAGATCGTGGTGCAGAACGCGATCCCCTTCCCCCGCGGCGAATATCAACATCCGATCGAAACGACCGCCGAGGAGCAGGACCGCCTCAGCATTCGCTTCTTGCCTGGCGCGGTGCGTCGCCGGGCTGTGGTCTGGTTGGCACGCCTCGGTCGCGACAGCTACGAGCTTCTCAAGCGACTGCTCAAGCCAAACACAGTCCGAGGCTACGGTGGCGACCAGGTCGCGAGCGGTGCCCTCGACCTGCTCGACGAACAGTGGTTCGACATCGAAGAAGAAATCCGACTCGGCCTTCTGCGCAAGGCCGCAGACCTGCCCGACACGGCCGTGCGTAAACGCGCCTACATTCTGGGCGAAAAATACCTCGGGCTCGACTTCCTGCGACAATCTCTCGACGACAAGGCCAAGAGTTTGCGCGAGTGGGCCAAGGATCGTCTCGACCGTCGCGAAGCGGGAGAGCTTCCGACCGAAGACGAACTCAAGGCCGAGCTCGAAGAAGACCTCGAGGATGATGATTGAGTGATGCGCCTCCGAGCGCTGATCTGCCGATCGGCATATTCGATAGCGGCGTGGGTGGCCTGACGGTCATGCGCGCCGTCGCCGATCGACTGCCCCACGAGAACCTCGTCTACCTCGGTGATACCGCGCGAGTACCTTACGGGAATCGCGGCCCCGCCACGGTACGAAGATACGCCGAAAATGCAGCCCACTTTCTCGTCGATCACGGCGTCAAAGCGCTGGTGGTCGCCTGTAATACAGCCACCGCCTTTGGGCTCGACCATCTGCGAGAAACGTTCTCAGACATTCCGATCCTTGGTGTCGTCGCTCCGGTCTCGGCCCAGGCTGCACACGTGACCTCGACGTCTGTCGTCGGCGTCATTGGTACGCGCGGCACGGTCGGAAGCCGTTGTTATTCGCGTGCTCTCGAATCACGAGGCGTTGCATCCGTACATCAGATCGCCTGCCCGCTCTTCGTGCCACTCGCCGAAGAGGGTTGGACGAACGACGACGTCGCCCGAGCCGTCGCGCGTAGATATCTCGAAGGATTTCAGCCGACCGCGATCGACACCTTGATCCTCGGATGCACACACTATCCCCTTCTGCGCGACACCATCCGCCACACGATCGAGGAGATCACCGAACGCGAAGTTCGACTTCTCGACTCGGCCTCGGCCAGCTCAGAGAAGCTTGCAAATATCCTCGAAGCGCGCGATATCGCCAGAGTTGAGAAAGCCCCAGGACGTATCGAATGTTTCGCCACCGACGACCCCGAACGCTTCATGGCGACGGCGGCCCGATTCTTCGGATCTGAATTAGAATACGTCGATCACGTCGATATCATAGATGTGACGTCGATGGGCGGCGCACAGAGGTAGGATCGAAATGAATCTCAAAACTCGGCTCTTCTTCG
>CAYFTY010000423.1:0-4673 GCA_964346045.1 uncultured Bradymonadales bacterium
TTCAGACCAGATATGCAATGCCGAAACGAGGCCGAAGCGAGTCTCGCCAAAGATCTGATGTACCTCGTCGTCTCGACCGGCCTCGATGACCTCTCCGAGGGCTTCGAAACGCTCATGGGCGGATTCCACGAGTTCGACGCTATTGCGATGGAGCAAGAAATCCTCGAGCGCTGACCGCATCGCATCTGCGCTCTCGTAACGGTCGACAGGGCGGGGTGTCATCGCACGTTCGCAAATCTGGACCAGCTCATACGGTATCGTATCGGGGTAATCTCGGTGGCCGCCTTCATACGCAAAGCGAAGCATCTCGAAGAGTGTTTCTCCGCGATTCGGCGGAGCGCCGGTGAGTGCGTGATAGAGCGAGGCTCCGACGAGCGCGATATCCGTTTGAATCTCGAGCTCGAGGGGGTTTCCGGTGGTCATCTCACGCGGCATATAGGCCGGGGTTCCCACAACCTGATTGGCCTGACTCACATGGGGGATTCCGAGGATCTCGCGATCGACGCTCACGGCGAGGCCCCAGTCCATCAGATAGACCTCTCCGAATCGACCGACCATGATGTTTTCAGGTTTGATATCGCGATGAAGAATGCCGCGGTCGTGTGCAAATGCGAGCGCCCGGCAGACCGAGATGGCGACCTCGATGTGGAATCGGAGAGGGTTGCCTTCGACCTTCGCACTGTCGTGGATGAACTCGAGCCACTCCGTACCGTGGATACGCTTCATGACGATCATGGGCCTACCGTCATCGTCACTCCCGATGACATGTACAGGCACCACGTTGGGATGCTCGAGCATGCCCATGACGCGGGCTTCCTGCAGCAAGATCGCGACGTCTGCGTCGGTGAGACGATCTGCCGCGACCGTTTTGATTGCGACGTCGCGTCGCAACGCGCTCTGCCGGGCAGTGTGGATCACCCCCATTCCCCCGCGCCCGAGAAGTTCACCGAGTTCGAAGTGGGAATCGACTCCGCCGACGGGAAGTCGTGGCAACGAATCCGAACGCGCTGCCTCGCGGTCCATACGAATCGTGGCGCCTAGATCGGCGAGGGTCTCGTCGAGTTCGAGGGTCTCGAAAACGGTGCGATAGTTTTTCATCGTACTCCTTCAGATCGTCATCGTAGTATCAGTTCTCTGAATCTGGCCAGCCAATCGATCTGGCGACCCGGGTGACGACTGGCTCGATGAGTACGGGCACCCAAAAGGGCCGATGACGCACGCAGCCGGCAACCCGGTGGCATTCACGCGCATCATCGAGTAGGTTGCCTCGGTGCGCATCGCGCACGTTCCCTCGCACCCGAAGTCGTCGATGGGTGAACTCGCTGCTTTATCTGCATCTGCTTTCTGGGCTTTCGCGAGCCTGATTTTCGCGCAGCTCGGGCGCGACGTCGGTGCCGTTGCACTGAACGTCATCAAGTGCGTGATCGCGTTTGTGTTGATGCTTTTGACGCTCGCGATTCTCGACGGTCGCGTCTGGCCTGTCGATCTTTCGAATCTGGATGCAACCTACCTCGCCGTCAGCGGATTCATCGGCCTTACGATTGGCGATACTGCCTATTTCAATGCGCTGGTGCGACTCGGGCCAAGACGGGCACTTCTCTTTACGTCGCTGGTGCCTCCAACCACGGCTCTGATGGCAATCCCGACGCTCGGGGAGCCCCTGACGGTGGCCATGATGGCGGGCATGGGGCTTACGATGGGCGGTGTGATCTGGGTGATCCTCGAGCGTACTGACCAGACGCCCGAAGAGCAGGATGGCAAACTCAGCAAAGCCGAGATGGCAGGCATTTTCTTTGCCCTCGTGGCAGTTGCCTGCCAGGCGGGTGGCAACGTTCTCACGAAGCTCGGAGGAGAGACGACCTCGGCCCTCGAAATCTCGATTGTGCGGCTTGCGGCCGGGATTCTCGGGCTCTTTTTCGTGGTGCTTTTCACTCGACAGGTCCGGGACCTCATCAAGCCTTTCGAGACCCGAGACTCAGCCATCAAGATCGTGGTCGCTACCCTGGCAGGCACATACCTCGGAATCTGGCTCCTCAACGCGGGGCTGAAATATACCTACGTCGGCATCGCTTCGACGCTCTCGTCGACGAGCCCGATCTGGATTCTACCGCTTGCCTATTTCATCCTCGGCGAAAAGCTTTCCATGAGAGCGATACTGGGGGCCTGTATCGCGGTTGCTGGCGTTGCCGTGCTCTTTCTCGCGTGACTCTGGGTGCGAGGCTGCCTGAACGGAATGCGAGATGGCGGCCGGTCGTGCTAGACTTTGCGCATGAGTGAGACAGACTACATATCGGGTGCTGAAAGGCTGGCCGAGGCCGAGCAACTGCTCGTGTTCGCCGGGAGCGGACTCTCGGCCGAGTCGGGAGTTCCGACATTTCGAGGTGAGCGCGGCGCTTACTCGGATCCTCGAATCCTCAAATACACGCTCGTCGAAACCTTCCATCATGCACGAGTCGAGATGATGCGATGGTATGACGAGCGACGGCGCGAGCTTCGAAAGGTCTGGCCCAACCCCGCTCATTATGCGCTCGGTGAACTGGCACTCGCGATTGAAATGACGATTGCGACTCAGAATGTCGATGGTCTGCTCCAGCAGGCACTTGTCGACGAGGGCGCCGAGGCGGAAGTCATCGAGCTTCATGGTTCGTTGGCGCATGACCAATGCCATCACTGTCGCCACGTCTTCGAGGCCTCGGTTACAGCCCTTGCCGACGAGCCGAGCTGTCGCGTCTGCAAAGGGCCACTGCGCCCGGCCGTGACGTGGTTTGGCGAGACGCTTCCTACGGGCACCTACGAATCGGCTCTCGAAAAGGCGAGCCGCGCAGATGTCTGCCTGATCGTGGGGACGTCGGGACTCGTATACCCGGCTGCCGAGATCCCCCAGGCCGCCCGAGATGCGGGAGCCTTCGTGATCGAGGTGAACCCGAACGAGTCTGAACTCTCGGAGTTTGCGCACACCGTGCTACGAGATACCGCTGCGGTCGCACTGCCTCGTCTGGTGGCAGGTCTACAGGAAATTTCAGAAAACTGAGACTCGCCTCTCACACCCGGGCACCCAGATATCAGATTTCTGATGCACCTTTCAGCGTCCTTTTTCTATCCTTCTGTTTTTGTTGGTTTTTTTCTGCGATCCGTAGAGCTGGTACGGCATATGCTCTACAAATCGATGAACGGAAGACCCACGGAGACCGAGCATGAAATACTGGATTCGAACCATCACTTTCGCGATTGCATTGATCACAAGCGCTTCGGCGTTCGCTCAGGACGACGGTCCGACCCTCTTGCCCGATTCCGGATGCACCACCGACGCAGACTGCATGGACGGCGAGATCTGCGAGATCCTGGCCACCGATGTCGCCTGTGCGCCATGTCCCGACGAGGGGGAATGCGAACCCTGTCCTGAACCGACGAGCTTTGGGTACTGCACTCCGCCACCACCTCCTCCATGCACGAGCGACGCAGATTGCGCGATGGATGAGATCTGCGTTTCGTACACCTACGAAATTTGCTCGGGCTCGGGCTCGACTGGCGGAGCGGTATGCGACCCCGACGATGAGACCTGCGAGTCGATGCCCGTCGAAGATGTTCCCGATACGGGGTCATGCACGACCGAGAGTGAAAGTCTCTGCGTGCCCCCGTACGTAGCTCCCTGCCAGATCGATGCAGACTGTGGCGCGGGATTTACCTGCACCGATGTCGAGATCTGTGAATGCACCACTGAGCCCGTGCCACGCGATGGCTCGACGGACGAGGAGCCCGGTTCGAACTGCTCCTGCTCTCCCACCGGCCAAAACTATTGTGAACTGAACGATACGGCTTGCACCACCGACGCCGATTGCCTCGATGGCCTGGTCTGCATCGATTTTGGTGCAGGTGTGCCTTCGGTTCCATGCCGCGAAGACGAGAATGGCGATGTGATCTGCAATGAGATGGAGCCCGTCGAACCCGAATCCTATTGTGCACCGGTCGGCTACGATGACTGGGGCGGTGTTGCCGGCGGGCCCGCTCTCGATCGGGTTGCCGAGGCCACCGGAGCCGAACAAGATAACCTCTCGGCCGATCGTATCGCCTGGGGTGATGAGGGCTCGGCCGGGGGATCGAAGGCCGATGCCGGCGGATGCTCGGCTGCCGGGGCTGATATCTCTGTGCTCGGTCTCTTGATGCTGGCAGGAATGCTTCTGCGGCGCCGTCGCCAATAGACCCGATCTCAAAAAGATATCGAGCCTCTCATTGCTGTGGGAGGCTCGTTTCGTTCTTGGGCTACGTTGACAGTCGACAGGTGCCCTACTAGGTGTGTCTCGTCAATCAAAGAGACTTCAACCCAAGGAACGACATGAAGCTTGCGACTCTTCGCGACGAAACTCGAGATGGAAAGCTGATCCTCGTACGACGCGACGGACAAGTCTATACCCACGCGTCGGATATCGCTCGGAATATGCAAAGTGCGCTCGATAACTGGGACGAGGTCGAGCCTCGACTCAAAGAGAGGGCGGCGGCGCTCGAAGAAGGCCGGGTCGAGACACACGGTCTCGATCCTGAGGAGCTGCACTCGCCGTTGCCGAGGGCCTACGAGTGGATCGATGGGTCGGCTTATATCAATCACATCGTGCTCGTGCGAAAAGCGCGAAATGCCGAGCCGCCCGAAACTCTCGAGACCGACCCGCTGATCTATC
>CAYFTY010000424.1:0-4654 GCA_964346045.1 uncultured Bradymonadales bacterium
CGGCACGGCCTCGCCGCCGCCGATGAACGCGGTCGGAATGATGGGGGTCTTCGTGTCGAGCGCCAGTCGCATGAAGCCTGTTCCAAAGCGGACCAGCGAATTGCGTTCGACGTAGAGTTTGGCGGTTCCGCGAGCTCCCTCGGGGAAGACCATCAAGAGGCGTTCGTCGTCGAGTAAGCGTGCAGCGTGTTCGGGAAGCCCGGTGAATTGCCCGACGCGGTTGGTCCATTGCGAGACGATGGGCCACCGATTCAGGAATTTGTCGGCCATTCCCTGACCGAGCCTCGGTGGATCTTTATCCATGATCAGCGAGGCGAGGATCATCGCCCCGTCCACCGCAACGCCACCGCTGTGATTGCCGATGATCATCGCGCGGCCTCGGTCAGGCACGTTCTGCAGACCAAACGCGCGCACCTCGAAATAATGCTCGTAGAACCAGCCCAGCGCGCTGAAAAATACGTCGAGATGTTCCTGCGAGATGCCGTAAGGATCGATGCCGTATCGATTGAACGAAAGTTCGAGTCGGCGGACGCGGTCGCGGACATCTTTATCGACTAGAAAATCGAGCACGGATCATCTTCCTCGCAGGGGCGCTTGAACGTAAAGCCTCGTCGCCCGTTCGGGCAAGGCGAGTCTATGACCAATCGTCATCGGGCCAGGCATCGCTCGAGGTCTGCTTGTCGGTCTCGGTTGCAGCTGCTTCTTCGAATTCCGCATCGATCACATCCCTTGCGTTTCGTTGCTGGCGCAGAGCAGTCTCGGCGGCGATCCGCAACTCCTCGTCGTCGGCTTCGCTCAAGTCGCGCAAAATGTCGAGCGCGCGCGCCGAGCCAGCGCGCTTCAGCAGCGGCACGATCGTTGTCGGTGCGTCGATCTCCTGGTCCCAGATCAATCTCTCGAGGACGTCCACCATCGAGATCATCTCGTCGGGGGCGCTCTTCAAGAGAAGCTGCAGGATCCGCTCGATGGTCTCGTTGTCTCGGGCATGTTCGAGAATTTCCACCAGCGCCAGCGTCTCGTCACGAGGCCAGCGGGTGTCGGCCGATAGTGCCTCGGGCGTCGAGGTTTCGAGGAGCTCGAGGCCCGTGACGATGAGCGGGCGCTTTTCGGCGGCGTCCTGAAGCGCCATCAGCGCGACTCGCTGCGCTTGAGCGCGACCAAAGCGTTGGTCTTCGATCAAATGTCGGAGTGAGCGAATAAGATAGGCTTCGGCTTCGACCCACGATGGATCGTCGTTCTGCAGTCGCAGGCGATGCACGGCGCGAAACGCGTCGGCAATCTCTGGAAAGCGCCCCCGATCGGAACTTCCCAGCCCGAGGGAAAGACCGCGGGCAGCGGCCCGCACGAGGTCGGCATCGCGAGGTGCCGAAACGACATCGATTGCGCGACGCATGAGGTCGGGGCGTCCCGCGGCGCCGGCTGCTTCGATCGACGCGAGGCGCACGAATCGGTCGTCATCGTACGAAAGGGTCCGAATCAATTCGGCCTCGGTATCCGTTGCGTCGCCGTGAAGATGCTCGGCCATGAGTCGGGCGGCGATTGCGCGAAGATCCGCCTTCTCGGGACTGCGAGTCAGCAGACCGAGTGCGATCTCGCGCGCTCTCGGGTCTCGCAGGCGTTGCAGCATGCGAAGCCCGTGCAGAACCGCTCGACCACCGCCGCGGATAAGCTCGGCCGAGAGCTCGAACGCATTCGGGCGAGACGCCAGCTCGGCAAGCCAGAACTCCTGCTCGGCTCCGCGCTCGGAGCGGATTTTGGCGAGTAACTCGTCATCATCGACTTCGCGCGTGGCCTTCGAGAGGGCATCGGATGTCGAACCCGAAAGACTCGCCAGCGCTCGCTCGGCTTTCTCGCTGACGAATTCTTCTCGGTCGCGCGCGAGTTCACGCAAGATGGGCTCGGCCCGCCGGTCACCGAATCGGCCGAGGGCTTCGGCAGCCCAGCCGCGCACAAATGGGTCGTCGTCATCACTGACATCCATCAAAAACGCCGCCATCCGCGAAGCTTGCTCATCCTCGACCAGACCCGTGAGCGACTTCATCGCGAGTGCTCTTGCGTTCGACGATTCGATGGATCCCCGGCTATCCCATACGAAGCGCATCAGCGGAAGAATGGCGCGCGCGTTCTCGTATTCGCCCAGGATCTGGACGATGGCAGTCTGAATACGACCATTCGAGAGCGTGAGGTTTGCGGCCAGCGGCTCGATGGCATCGGGGCCGAGCGCGACGATCTCGTCCATGATCTCGCGTTGATGAATGGCATCGGGATGGTCGAGCCGGGCAACCATGCGGGCAATCTGAGCTCGTTCGGCCATGGCAATCTCGTGGTCAGAGTCGGGTGCATGAATCTCGTGTTTTCGAGGCCATTCGTCAACGAAGCTCGAAGGCGGTGGTCGCTGCACGACAGTTGACCGGCTCGGCGTCGCGCTCGATACTGTGGCACAATCGCGGAAATACTGGTTCCCCTTGATGGCGATCACGCATGTCGAACCATTCAGATCGGTCGGGAGACGACCTCTACGAAAATACGGAGGTCACGGACCTGCAATCGCTGGGTATGGCCCCTCCAACTGACGACGATACCCAGCCGGTCGAGCAAGAAGATTGGATGCAGATCGCCGACTTCGTCGAGGCTACGGCGCACGATCTCGTAAATGAGATCCTCGATGTCGAAGCGCTCGCCGAGACTGCCGAAGGGCTCGATTTCGATTCGACGACGCTCAGCGATCTGCGCGAGGCCATTCGAATTGGTGCCGTGACGCCGCCCGCTCCGCCAACACCGCCTCCGCCGCCGAGTGGGCCCGCACCGGGGTTTGCGCGAACCGATACCGACGAGGTCGAGTATCTCGACGATGACGAACCCCAGGATCTATTCGATACCACCGGGATTCATTTCATCGATATCGACACCGGCGAGGCCCTCGATAATGTCGACATACGAGATGTGAAAAGCGGCCCGCTCGAGCTGCCGCCGCTGCCGCCTTCACCGCCTTCCTCTGACGCGAGCGGCGAAGAGGCCCCGCGCGCCATCCGTCGCATGTTGGCGCTGAAGCTCGCGGGCGAAGAACTCGAACTCGATGGGATCTGGGGTCGATACCTCGCCGAACTCAAGGCCGAGATCGAAGCCGAGAGCGACCGCCGTCATCGAGCAGCGTACGTCTTCGTCTTTTCGAATATCGTGCGCGCTCTGACCGGGCGCAGAGCTTCCGAGATCGCGAGGATGCTCGGCGAATTATCGGATGAATCGGGTGCCGTGCTGCGCTCGTCGCTTCTCGAACGACTTGCCGCACAGTGGAAAGGTGGCAGCAACGAATTCCTCGAGCTGCTGCAACGCCTCGAGGACCTCGATGGCAGCACAGAGGGCTCACTCGCAACGATTCGGCGCTCGTCGATTGTGATGGAACGCCTGATGGAGCGCGACCTGAGCGAGGACCGTCAGGAAGAACTTCGTCGCAGGCTCATACCTCCCGAGACCTTTCCGACCCTGGTCGTCAAAGCGGTCGAAGGGCATGCATCTGGCAATCTCACCCATGCCCTTGCGGCCTGGCGAAGGCTCGCAAAACACGCGCACGGAGACCTCAAACGAGCGGCAGCATCGATCCTCGCCTATTACCTGCACGACAATCCGTCATTTTTCGAGATCACCGGGCAGGTGATTCGCGAGACCCCACCAGCACGTGGACTCTTGACGCTGGTGCAGCGCGAGGCCCTCGACAAAGGAAATCGGTGGGAAGAAGCGCGCGTGCTCAAACACCTCATCGCGCAGGATGTGCGGTCGGGTCGGCGACTGCGTGGCGCCTCGGAGCAGGACCGCCGACGATTGCGTCGCGAAACATCCGGGCGGCTCTTTCGCCTCTCGACACTTCTCTTTGGCCTGCGCAGCGTCGACTTCGAAGGCACCGAACTCGAGGGGATGAACGAGTACGATGTGCTCAAAGACGCGGTCTCGATGCACGCTTCGAATCTGGTGCTTTTGCGTCGGCTCGAGCGTTGGGCGCGTCAGCGAAATGACTGGGAGGCGGTCGCGCAGTCGCTCGTATCACAGGCATCGGTCGTGGACGACCCCTCGGTGCAGGCGCTGATCTGGGAAAAGCTCGCCTTCTACCACTCCGAAACGACGGGCGATGTGCGGGCGATGACCGAGTACCTTGGCCAGGCTCTGCGTCAGGATCCAGATTGCCTTCCCGCACTGATTTCGTGGGGGCAACAGCTGATCCTCACGGGCGACCTCGACGACATGCTCGACCTGCGTGGAGTCCCCGAAGGTGAAGAGCTGCGCGCGGTGAACGGGGAGTGGCGACGCGCCGAATTGCTCGAGCGAACCGGCGGAGATCCACGCGAGATTCTTTCGCTCTACCGCTCGGCTCGTGACGATCAGCCGCAGAGTGTTCATCTCTTTTTCTGCGTCGAGAGGGCACTGGCGCGACTCGCCGACTGGCGCGGCCTGCGTACCCTCTACGATGCGGCAGCGCCGGGACGCAGCCCCCTTGGCCAGAAGCTCGACGATGCAGGTCTCGAAATCGATACGGCACGTCTGGTCGTCGAGACCTTCCTCGAAGATGTACCCGAAGATCTGCAGGCCGATTGGATGGCCTATCTCGAACGCCGTCGATCCCAAGACGATGATTATATGTCGCGATTCGACGAATCGATCG
>CAYFTY010000425.1:0-4649 GCA_964346045.1 uncultured Bradymonadales bacterium
GATGTCTTCATCATCGTCGAGAGCGCGAGCCGCCAGCAGGTCCATCGCATCTCGGTCGTTGAGTTTCGAGCTGGCGAGTGCAGCCATGCGGCGCACATTGGTGCCCGGGTCATGGTAGAGTTTGCGTACGAGTTCAGCCACTCTCGAGGGCTTCGCGGCCCATTGCGTCGATACGACATTCGCAAGTGCGATGAAACGAGTATAGCGGCTGAGGCTTTCTTGTTCGCGAACGATCTTCCCGAGCATCTTCTCGATGGTTTTTCGCCAGCCGGGGGTCGTTTTGAAATGTAGATTTGCCAGAGTCAGCCATTCGGCAGCGAGTCGGTCGTCCTCAAAGGCGAGGGCATCGATCCGCGAGCGAAGCTCTTTCCATCCCCCGATCTCGAGCCCGGCCCGAGAGGCTGCCATCACCAGTTCCCGCTCGCGGTGCACATCGTTTTCGAGGGCCCATTCAAAAAGCTCGATGGCGAGGCCGCGTGACCGAAACGCCCGCAAAATCTGGTAGCGTGCCCTCAGAGTCTCGAGGTCTCGAAAGAGCGCGGCGACGTCATCGTGTACGGCGGAATCTTTGCTCGCGGCAGCAAGTCGCATCAAAAAGACGAAATCACGACCGGGATTGGCGGGGTCGATCGAGCGGATGCGTCGGCGCAGAAGAATGTTGTTCTCGCCTTCATCAATATGCTCGGAGACCAGATGAGGCGCCAGTTCGAAGAGCGTGCGCTCGAATTCGAAGTCTTCGTCGACGACGTAGTTATTGTCTTCCTCGAGCGGGTCGACGAGGAGGTCGAATTTCAAGAAGATGTCGTTGTCGCGGGCATAGATAAACTTGTGGTCATCCATGTAGACCCCCGATTTATCACCACCCCAATTTTCAAAGTAGAGCGGTTCGGTCGAGGTGACCTCGCGGTTCATGACGCGCGATAGCGAGTAGCCCCGATGCGACGGCTCACTCTCGAGACCCATCAGATCGAAGATCGTGGGCGCCACGTCGATATTACTCACCGGTGTCGTGATGAGTTTCCCCTCGCCGTCGGGCATGCAGATGGCGAGCGGCACGCGCACTTCTTCTTCGAATACGGTTGGTCCGTGCGTCCAGATATTGTTGGCGCCGAGACTTTCGCCGTGGTCCGAAGCAATGATCACGGCGGTCTCGTCCAGAAGCCCCCGTTCTTCAAGGTCGCGATAGATGGTCGCGAGCTGGGCGTCAAGCCATTTGAGCGAGCGGCTGTAGCGTTCATGATGATGTACGCTCTTATCGAGAAGCTCGCCGTCGTACCCGGGGTTATGGACGGCGAATGCATGGACCCATGCGAAGAACTTCTGGTCACTGATGCGATCGAAGAGGCGCGATGCCGTCGGTGCCAGCTTATGTTGCCAGTGGCTGTCGTAGAGTTCGACCGCCTCGAAACCATGCAGGAGGTTTTGCGAGCTCTGGTAAAAAGGTTCGTAAAAATAGTTGTTGATGGCTGCCCCTGTTTCGACGCCCCGAGCCGCGAGCGCGTGTCCCAACGCGAATCCAGCAGAGGGCTCCCATGAGAGCGTCGAGCGAAATGTCGGTGGCATCGAGCGATGGGTCGCCGACGACTGCGCATACGCTCGCTCGAAGACCCGACAGTCCGGTAAGAGCTCATCGAGAAAGGGCGTGTCATCTGGCTTTGCGAACTTCTTTCCTTCCGGCGGTCTGAGGGGTGGAAGCACGTCGGCACGCAGCGTGTCGATCATGATCAAGACCACATTTTCGACTTCGGCTCCGTCGTTTTCGACATCGACGAAATCGTCGCCCGGTGGGCGCGCCGACGCCTGGAGCAACCGGGTTAATCGGTCGCCCGAAGATTCGGATCGTGTCATCGAGACGATATATCCGGCGGCCCCGCCACGCAGCAGAAGGTCACTTCGTACGCGGGCCGGTAGCGTCAACGCGAGAATCAGTGCTCCGACGAGGGCGATGAGACTCATGCCCCCGATCGCTCTGGGCGCAGGCAGTATTTGATGCAGGTGGAATGCTCGCCATGCCCAGGCGACGAAAATGCCCGCGCCGGCCGCGCGCAGCGCCAGATGCAGTGTCGGGTAGAGACCGGTGAACATCGTGGCGTCGATACCAAAGCAGAGCAGGGCGCCTGGAAAGAAAGCCGCCGTCAGAACGAAGGAGTGGGGTCGGGCGAGCGTCGCGAGATAGGCCAAACTCGTTGCGAGTCCTCCAGCCGCCGAGAACCCCCACGGTAGCATCCATGCCCAGGATTGTTGGCTGACCCAGGCTCCAGAGGCAGCCTCGAGACCCACCTGATACGAAGCGCCTGCGGCCACGAATGCCATGATGACCGCGGCGAGCATCGTGCGCATTGGACGTTCGAATTTGAACCCCGCGAGCCACGCCAGCCCTGCCGCAACCATCCAGAGAGCGGCAAAGGTCACGTCGATGGCGAGAAAACTGAGATGCGAAAGCGTGCTGATGGAGGGAAGCGAGTCGCTGAAAAACGTCTCCATCGAGAGCGTCGTCACGTGCGAAGAGATCCCACCAACAAGAGCAGAAAGAGCGGAATATGCGATGAGCTCGAACGTCGTGCGTTCGCGGTGCGCAGCCATCGATTCATCCAGTCGAAGTCATCCATGTGGCCAGGTGCCACCCGAACATGGCACCAGAGGCGCGATCTCTTTGCAAGCCCGGCATGCAGTGGCGGCTATCCCATGCGCGCGGTCAGTGCGGGGCGCCCGTCGCGGGTGATGCGTATGAGATGTGCGTGCTCGGCTTCGGGGCGGTACGAGAGAATGGCCTTCCAATGATGTCCATCGAATTTTCCGACATCGACCTCGAGTAGTTTCCACGACTCCCGCTCGACGAGAATCGACGGGATCGTTCCATATCGATAGGCCAGTAATTGGCCACGCGGAGCTTCGATGAAGGCCCGACTGTGACGGACGCCTTCAAAGGTGGATTCGAGTGCTTCAACCGGGTCATCACTCATGACGGCGGCGAGCAACCTGACGCCAGGGCTATCGGGCGAGGCCGCCTCGATATCGAGCTTCAATACCCCATGCTCATCGTGTTTCAACGTAAACGGGGTCGTCTTTTCGACGCCCCGCCACGACTGAATCGTCCTCGCCATTTGTGTAATGGTCACTGGCTGTTTCTTTTTGGCCGAGGCACGCTTCGCCAGACGTTTTCGTACCATCGCGAAGGGCGGAGGCATGGCCCCCGCGGGGCGCACGATGAGCGTGAGTGCGCCCCATGCACAGGCAGAGAGAAAGGCCCGGCGCCTCATACTTCGAGTTCTTCCTTGCACGTCTGCATCAGAAATTCTTTGAGCTTGTCGTGCAGGTCGTCTCGCCGCAGACCGAAGGCGATATTGGCAGTGATAAGACCGATGCGGTCGCCAATGTCGTGACGACGGCCGTCGAATTCGTAGCCGACCAGCGCTCGTTCGCGAGCGAGTCGGGCGACGGCGTCGGTCAGTTGAATCTCGCCCGTGTCATCTTGTTCGACGTCTTCGAGATACTGAAAGATGATCGAAGGCAGCACGTATCGTCCAATCACTGCGAGATTGGAGGGTGCATGCTCGAGCTCGGGCTTCTCGACGACCAGGCGCACGCGGTGCAGGCCTTCCTGCCATTCTTCACCATCGATGATTCCGTAGCGTGAGACTTCGTCGTCAGGCACCTCCATGATGCTGATCACGCCCTGGCCGTATTTCTCGTAAACATCGATGAGCTGCTTTGCGCAGGGGGGGTCCGCCGAGATGATATCGTCCGGGAGAAGCACGATGAAGGGCTCGTCGCCTACGACGTCTTTGGCGCAATGGATGGCGTGTCCGAGGCCCAGTGGCTTTTTCTGTCGAACGGCGACCGTGCGGATCATCGTTCCGATATTACGCACCAATTCGAGCTCTTTGGTCTTGCCGCGCTCGGCGAGGATGCTCTCGAGCTCGTAGCTGTAGTCGAAGTGGTCTTCGATCTGGCCTTTGCCTTTGCTGGTAATGAAGATCACCTCTTCAATACCCGATTGAATACATTCTTCGACGATGACCTGGATGGCCGGAACGTCGACAATCGGCAGCAGTTCTTTCGGAACAGATTTGGTGACCGGCAGCAGACGTGTGCCGAGACCGGCAACAGGGATCACCGCTTTACGAACTTTCTTGGTCGACATGCAGTAGCCTCGTTTCGTGTAAAACTCGTGCGCAAGGTTGTAGGTCGAGGCCGACCTGAGCACAAGTGCAAACGCGAGGCTGGCGAGTCAGAAATCGGGGATTCCAACAGGCGCGGGGATGTCCGGGTCGGGCTCGCCGTTCTTGTCGCGGTCTTTGAAGAGCTTCGAGCCGCGGCGCAACTCGGTGCGCAAGGCGTTTGGAAGCGGGCCCGGCGTATCGTCGCTGATTTCGACGGGTTGGCCCGAAGGCTCTACGTTCTCGGCAATCCACACCGCGATCGGGAGGTTGGCCAGAAGGCCGATTGCTCGATCGGGCTCGAGTGCAATCGGCGCGCCCCGGCCGATGAAACGCAACCTCTCCGAGCGAGTGGCCGTCACCGAAAATGGGGATCCGTTACTGAGAGTGCCTTCGACGGCCAACCAGTGGCCCACGAGGCTATCTGGCCCGGTCTGATCTTTGACCGGAGCCAGGTGATTATGCACCTGACAGAGCTCGTCACCGACA
>CAYFTY010000426.1:0-4645 GCA_964346045.1 uncultured Bradymonadales bacterium
GCTCGGAGCATAACAAATTAAAGGCGTACTCAGAGCAACCCAGCCAGGGCTGCAGCGATGTAGATGATGATACGTTTCAAGGCTAGCCCTCGACCGTAACGGACATGACTTCTTCGAATGTAGTAAGGCCCTGAGCGAGCTTTTTGATCGCGCACTCCCTCAACGACGTCATACCATTGGCGCGCGCAGCCCTGCGAATCTCGGGCGCTGAGCCCCTTCTCGAGATCAGCTTTCGGATACTCTCATCAACTTCCATCAATTCGAAGATCCCATCCCGACCGAAATAGCCGGTCCCCCGGCATCGTACACAACCTTCGCCGTAGTAGACCGGAAGTTTCTGTCCTGAACGGGGTGGAAGCTTGATGTCGAGGAGATCGATCTGCTCACGACTCAATTCGGTGTCGGTCTTGCATGACTTACAGATCCTGCGGACCAGACGCTGCGCCATGGTGCCCACCAGAGTCGAGGCGAGCAAAAAGGGCTCGACATCGAGTTCGAGTAGTCTCGTGACGGTCGAGGCGCTGTCATTGGTATGCATCGTCGAAAAGACGAGATGCCCTGTCAGAGCCGCCTGCACGGCCATCTTGGCGGTCTCGGTGTCCCGTATCTCACCCACCATCACGATATCGGGATCCTGACGTAGAATCGTGCGCAGTGCCGAGGCAAAGGTGACATCGATCTTGCGCTGAACGAGCACCTGATTGAACTCCTCGTAGACCATCTCGATCGGGTCTTCGACCGTCGTGATATTGACGTCAGGGCCAGCGAGCTCACGCAGGGTCGAATAGAGTGTGGTCGTCTTACCGCTGCCCGTCGGGCCAGTCACGAGAACCAGCCCGGTGGGACGATTGATGAAACTCCGCCAGACTTCGAGATCGTTTTTGTAAAACCCGATCGCCGAGAGGTCCTGGATGAGCTGCTGCGGGTCAAAAATACGAATCACGACCTTCTCGCCGAAGGCAACCGGCAGGGTCGAGACACGGAGTTCGACCTCGCATCCATCGCGTTCGGTTTTGATACGGCCATCCTGCGGCCGTCTCTTCTCGGAGATATCCATACGAGCCAGCATCTTGAGCCGGCTGGCGAACGCCCGATGTACACTGCGCGGGAAGGTATAAATATTGTGCAGAACACCATCGATACGCAGTCGCACCACCGAGTGCTCGCGCTTGGGCTCGACATGGATATCGCTGGCACGCTGATCGAATGCGTAGCGCAGCAAATATTCGACCGCACTGATGACGGGTTTGTCCGTTGCCTCGAGCTCGTTTTCAGATGAAAACTTAACGAGCTGCTCGAGGTTGCCGACGTCGACACCGACCCCAAAGTTCTGTTCGGCAGCCGAGATCGATGATCGAAATCCGTAGACCTCGGTGATGATGCGCTGGATGTCCGAGCGCGGGCTCACCACAACCTTAATCGGCCCCGTGACCACATCTTCGAGCTCTTGGATCAATCCTTTATCGAATGGGTTGTCGACGGCGATCACAACGTTGCCGTCTTCGCGTTTGAGCGGGACGCAGGAATGACGACGCGCAAAAGGCCGGGTCATCGTCTCGGCAATCAACTCCGAGTTGAGATTGAGCGGATCAGGCTTAACGAAGGGGCGGCCCGAAGCTTTGGCGAGGACATGCGCGATCGCGTCTTCATCAAGCGCCTCTCCTTTTGGCGTCTGAAATTCGAGGTTGGCGACGACCTCGGCCGGAGTCACCTTGTAGTCGGTCGTCCGCCGATTGCTGCGAGCGGCTCGCTCACGCACGAGCTTGGCCCGAATCGATGATTCGGCCGTCACGGCGCGCTTGACCTGCTCATGAGAGAGCAAGGATTCGGCCATCAACTGCTCGAGCAAAAATTGTAGATCGTAATCCAGCATGGTCACTCGGTCTCTAATCTGAGGGTAGTGCGAGAATGCACGCAGGGCCAGTTTTGTTCCTTTGGACTCAGGCTCAAGCAGGCTCTTCGAGTGCCTCGGCTGTCTGCACGTCCGAGTCGGGCGATGGTTCGTCGAGCGCTCTCTCACCGGACGTGTCGGGCGATGGTTCGTCGAGCGCTCTCTCACCGGACGTGTCGGAGTCTTGCGTCAGCCGCTTCTGAACCGTGTCTGCCCCGGCATCGGAGTCCTGCATCGAGGCATCGGAGTCTCCATGCGAGCCCTTTTCGTCGGCCTCTCTCGAGGTCTCGGAGACTTGTTCACCGACGTCGTCGTCATTCGAACTCGAGGTCTCGGAGTCCTGCGAAGTTTCTGAGCTCGAGGTCTCGGAGTCCTGCGAAGTTTCTGGGCTCGAGGTCTCGGAGTCCTGCGAAGTTTCTGAGATCGAGGTCTCGGAGTCGTCTGAAGTTGCTGATGATTCGGCATGCCCGGACTCGGCGGCGGCGTGCTTTGCGTCGATCCGGGCCCCGAGAGAGTGCCGGGATTCGAGCCTCTTGGTTTTCGCAGGCTCCATCGTTCGTAATACAGGACCCTTGTGCAGCATCCGATGCAATGGCGAGCCGAGCCCCGACCAGTCTTCCATCACCTCGCTTGGCGCGCGAAGGGTCAGCACCATACAAAAGGCAAAGAACCCGGCGACAGTCGCCACAATGACCGTGCCGGGCACGGCCCCGACGGCCGCCCGCTCGATGAGTACGGCCGCCTCGCCTGCCGGATTCGGGTGATACCAGAGCTTCAGCAGCCACGTGGCGATCACTACCGAGAAGACGAACATGTAGTTGCGGCGCATCCGATAGCCAACCGCATGCCAGATCCCCAACAGCGGTCTGGTCGAAGATAGGCTCGAGGCCAACTCCTCGAGACCGTCTTCGATACGGTCGGCACTCGGCGCTGATCTCGGCGAGATATTCGGCGCCATGACCCATCGATTGAGGCTTCGAACTCGATGTCGCCAGATATCGAAGATCTGATACCGGCGTGACTCCATAAAGAGAAAGAAGGCGTCGAAAGCCAATGCCAGAAGCAAAATGAAATGCGGGTTCGAGGGCCCCGTGAACGTAAAAGTAATGAGTGCAGCGGTAGAGACGACAGCCCAATTCGTCGTGGCATCGAGTCGGCGTCGCCACACGTCAGCATGCATCACGGATGCACGATAAAAATGGACGATTGCGGAGTTCGGCTCTCTCATCTTCTGCATGGCTCCCTCGCCTCCACTCTAGACTTCTCCGACAAGAAAACAAAAAACCCGACGCGGGGCGTCGGGTCTTCATCGTTTGCCACACTCGGTCTTACTGAACCGAAATGGTTGCTGTCATCGGGGCGCTGGCGAAGCGATTCTCCACGGCGAACTCCCCGGTCGTGTCGAAAGTGTAGGTCCAGGTCTGACCCGGCTCAATCGTCTCGTCGACGTTGAGTGCCGGAATCGTCACGTTATGACGCTCTGGATCTTTATTTTCGAAAACGACGACGGTGCCCGGTGCGACGCTCAGCGTGTTCGGATTGAACTTGTACTGATAGAGAACCATTGAGGCCTCTTGCGCCGCGGGCTCAGTTGCCTGCTCGTCGGAAGGCTCTTCGCTACCACCACAAGCCACGGCGAACGAGGCGGCTGCTACCACCAACATGAGTGCGAAAATACGAAGCGTACGTTGAAGCATAATTCCTCCAAATATCGTTAAGGTAAGATGTCCTTAAACGGACAAATAATCTCCTTTGAGGTGTGTGCTCGCGCAGAACCATACCCCGAAACATCGGATTGTCAATGCGTCATGCTGCCATGCCCGTGTGGCTTCGATCCATGAGGCGATACTGGATGGCCTCGGCCAGATGTTCTGGCGCGAGTCCGGCGGATTCATTGAGGTCGGCGACGGTCCTCGCGACTTTTAGAATTCGGTCGTAAGCACGCGCACTCATCCCGAGTCTATCGACCACCTCTTCGAGCATGCGATGACCATCTTCATCGAGCTCGCAGTATTTCCGAAGCTCGGCGGGCCTCATCTGCGAATTCGCGTGGATATCGGTATCCTGATATCGCTTTTGTTGGATTCGCCGCGCCGCCGACACCCGTTCGCGTATCTGCCGCGACGTCTCACCTCGCTGCTTCTTACGTAAGGACTCATAGGGTACGACGTCGACCTCGACGTGAATGTCGATCCGGTCCATCAGGGGCCCCGAAATCCGATTGCGATAGCGCTGAACCTGTTCGGTCGAACAAGAGCAGCGCTTGACTCGACGTGCCCCATAATAGCCACAGGGACAGGGGTTCATGGCTGCAATCAGCATCAATCTGGCCGGGTAGCTGAGGCTGATCAACGAGCGGGTGATCGTCACATGACCATCTTCGAGAGGCTGGCGCATCACCTCGAGAACGTGTCGCTTGAATTCCGGCAGCTCGTCGAGAAAGAGCACTCCATTGTGGGCGAGGCTCACCTCACCCGGTCTTGGAGTTCCCGAGCCGCCGCCGATGATGCCGACACCGCTGATCGTGTGATGTGGTGCTCGGAACGGACGTGTTTCAATCAAACCGTGACCCGGATGAAGATGTCCGGTGATGCTGTGAATTTTAGTCGTTTCGATCGACTCCTCGAAACTCATTTCGGGAAGGATCGTCGGAATGCGTCTCGCAAGCATCGACTTCCCCGAGCCTGGTGGCCCGACCAGTAGAACGTTGTGCCCACCTGCTGCCGCGATCTCCAGCGCCCGCTTGGCGACCCC
>CAYFTY010000427.1:0-4643 GCA_964346045.1 uncultured Bradymonadales bacterium
CATGTAGAGCAGTCCCTCGGGTGTCTCGCCGAAGTCGTAGACGGTGACGGTATTGGGATGGTGCAGACGACTGACGATCCGGACCTCGGTCACGAATCGATCGCTGACGTCGGGGCTGGCCTCGACCATCTCGGGTTTGAGCACTTTGAGGGCAACGTCGCGCTCCATCACGTCGTGGCGCGCCCGCATGACGTAGGCGAAATTTCCAGCCCCCAACTTTTCGACGATCCGGTACTTTCCGGCAATCACCTTGCCAGGCGCAAGAGCCTTTTTGAGTGCGTCGTTGACTCGGGTCTTCGGCATGTCGCGTGGCTGCGGGATAGAGACCCTCAAAGAGTACATCGACATGCTAAGGGCATCAAACAAAAGCCCTGGCCGATTCAGCGCAGATCGAGCGTCAACCGCGAGCGCGCGATCGTGCCGGCCCAGGCCTGCCCATCGGGCGAGTATAGATGATGCAGAAGAAGCTGCCCGGCCTGATCACGGCACAAAACGAGCACGACGTCGACGTGGTGACGCGATTGGAAATCGAACGCGACGTCTCGAGCGAAGGTCTCGAGTTCGTCTTCGGCTCCTTGATGGCGCGTCGTGATCACGAGCCGAGAGCGCCCGGGCGAATGAAATTCCTCGACCATGACGAGTCGCCATGGGTGAGAGAGCTCGAATTGCGCGTCATCGAATGCGACCTCATCGCCGTGCGACATCGAGTAACCCGGAACCGGCCCCTCGCGCTGCCTCGGCTTTCGTGAACGCTGATGAATGCGCCACGAGACACCTCCCGCGATGGCGAGAGCGACCGTGGCGATGATGAAGAGTGGGGTAAAGGTCATTCGCCTTCGAACTGGTCCATATCGAAGTGCCCGTAGAGGCTCGAGGGCTTGTCTTCGAGTTCGAGGCGCGGGGCCTCCTGCCACATGCGTTCGAGGTCGTAGTCCTGTCGTACAGGCCCATTGAAGACGTGGAGAATCGCGTCTCCGAAATCGAGAAGCGCCCAGCGCCCGACGTCGAGACCTTCACGCCCGTAGGTCGTGATGCCGGTTTCATCCTTGACCTTCTGCTCGACATGTTTGGCGATGGCGAGCACATGACGGTCCGAGGTTCCGGTCGTCACGATCACGAAATCGGTGTAGCTCACCCGTCCCCGCAGATCGATTACAGCGGAATTTACGGCTTTGAGGTCCCAGGTCGCCTCAGCGATCAATCGCGCAAAGGCTTCGGTGTCGAATTCTTCTTCGATCTCTTCTGCTGGCAAATTGGCGTTCATCCGTCCTCTTAGTTGCGTCGGGTCACTCTCTGACCTGACCGTTTCCGAATACGACGAACTTGGTCGTCGTTAATTCATCGATACCCATCGGGCCGTAAGCATGCAAGCGCGTCGTGCTGATTCCGATCTCGGCGCCCAGCCCGAGTTGGCCTCCATCGGCAAATCGCGTCGAAGCATTGACCACCACACAACTAGAATCAACGGCATCGACGAAATAATTCGATAGCGTGTAATCCTCGGTGAGGATCGCCTCGGTATGGCGAGACCCCCAGCGGTCGATATGAGCCACAGCGTGCTCGACATCGTCCACGACACGCACTGCGAGTTCTCTCGATAAAAACTCCGCGGCCCAGTGTTCGTCTTCCGCCGGCTCCCACGATCCAACATCAAGCCCGGCTGCAGCGGCGGCATGCTGGCTCTCTTCACAGAGGTAGAGATGCACGCCGGCGTCGACCAGACGCTCGAGCACACGCTCGAGGTGGGGCTCGACCGCATTTCGAGTCACGAGCAGCGTCTCGAGGGCATTGCAGACCGTCGGCCGCTGAGTCTTGGCGTTGAGCACAATCTCGTCGACGATACCGGGCCGGGCCGAGCCCTCGACGACGATATGACAGACGCCCTCATCGTGTTTGATCACCGGAATGCGCGAATTGGCGTTTACGAAGCGAATCAGGCCTTTCCCGCCCCGCGGGATGATCACGTCGATATAATCTTCTTGCCTAAGGAGTTCGTTCACCGCATCTCGGTCGGTCGTATCGACAAATCCGAGGGCAGCACGGGCGGCCTCGGGAATCGAAGCCTTCGAGAGCCCGTCGCGCAGGGCTGCAATCACGGCAGCATTCGAGCGGTGCGCGTCGCTTCCGCCCCGCAGGATTACCCCATTGCCACTCTTGAGGCAGAGCGCGGCGGCATCACTCGTCACGTTGGGCCGAGCCTCGTAGATGATTCCGATCACACCCAGCGGGATGCGCTGTCGCCCTATCCTCAGCCCGTTGGGCCGCCTCCACATGCGTTCGACGCGACCGACGGGATCCTCGAGAGCCACGATCTCTTCGATCGCTGCTGCCATCTTTTCGATGCGCCCGGGATCGAGGCGAAGCCGATCGATGAATGCAGGATCCCGCTCGCTCTCGGCACAATCGTGGGTGTTCGCTTCGAGGATCGACGGCTGGTGACGACGCAACGCGGCCGCCATCTTCAGCAGCGCATCGTCTTTCGTCGCTGAATCGAGTCGACTGAAGACACGTGCTCCGTCGCGTACGCGGCGCGCGAGCGCCTCCACATCAACATTCTCATCGTTCATCATCCAACCTCAGCTCATTCCGTAAGCGCCGTTTCGAACGGTCGACGGCGGCATTACCGAACATCATTTCGGCCCTTATTTATGGGGCCTGGAGAAATTTGCGAAATAATCGCTTGACTCCAAATAGGCCGTGGTTACGCTTCGCCTCGTTAGCACTCGACGCATGGGACTGCTAGTCGGCGTCATGCCGGCCCATCCCACGCATCAAAACGTAACTACAACGCGAAAGCAACCCAACCTCAGAAGGAGGCCAACGATGAAAGTCAAGCCGCTTTACAATCGAGTACTGGTACAGCGCCTGCAGGGCGAAGAGAAAACTGCCTCGGGTATCATCATTCCCGATACCGCCAAAGAGAAGCCTCTCGAAGGCATCGTCCGCTCGGTCGGACCCGGCGCTCGCGGAGACGACGGCGAGTACGTGCCCCTCATGATCAACGAAGGAGACAAAGTCCTCTTCGGCAAGTATGCGGGCACGGAAGTGACCATCAACGGCGAAGAACACCTGATTCTCAAAGAAGAAGACATCCTCGCCATTTTCGAAGACTAATCAAACTTTTAGATAGAAAGATCAACCCGCTTACCCAAGCGAAAAGGAGTTGAATCATGGCTAAAGACATCATTTTTGATACTCGCGCACGTCAGCGCATCCTCAACGGCGTTTCGACCCTGGCTCACGCCGTACGCGTGACCCTTGGACCGAAAGGCCGCAACGTCGTCATCGAAAAGAGCTTCGGTGCTCCGACCATCACCAAAGACGGTGTAACGGTCGCCAAAGAGATCGATCTCGAAGACAAATTCGAGAATATGGGCGCTCAGCTCGTCAAAGAGGTCGCATCGAAGACCTCGGACAGCGCCGGTGACGGAACCACCACCGCGACCGTGCTCGCTCACGCCGTCTACCGCGAGGGCTCGAAGCTCGTCGCAGCTGGCCACAACCCGATGTTCATCAAGCGCGGCATCGACAAGGCTGTCGACGCCATCGTAGCAGAGCTCGAGAACATCGCCGTGAAGACCAACGAGCGCAGCAAGATCGCTCAGGTCGGAACCATCTCGGCCAATAACGACGAGCAGATCGGTGAGCTCATCGCCGAGGTCATGGAAAAGGTCGGTAAAGAAGGCGTCATCACCGTCGAAGAAGCCAAAGGCCTGCACGACGACAAAGACTTCGTCGAAGGCATGGAGTTCGACCGCGGCTACCTTTCGCCCTACTTCGTGACGAATTCCGAGCGCATGGAAACCGAGATGAAGAACCCGCTGGTTCTTCTCTACGATAAGAAGATCTCGAATATGAAAGATCTTCTTCCGCTCCTCGACCAGGTGCTCGCAGGCGACAAGCGTCCCCTGCTCATCATCGCCGAGGACATCGAGGGCGAAGCGCTCGCGACCCTCGTCGTGAACAAGATCCGTGGCGTCCTCAACGTCGCTGCGGTCAAGGCCCCCGGGTTCGGCGATCGCCGCAAGCAGATGCTCGAAGACATCGCCGTGCTTACCGGCGGTAAGGTCATCAGCGAAGAGCGCGGGCAAAAGCTCGAGAACGCTCAGCTCGGAGACCTCGGCTCGGTCGAGTCGCTCAAGATCACCAAGGACAAAACGACCCTCGTCGGCGGAGCCGGCTCGAAGGATGGAATCAAAGGTCGCGTCCAGCAGATCAAGGCGCAGATTGAAAACACCACCAGCGACTACGACCGCGAGAAGCTGCAAGAGCGACTTGCAAAGCTCGTCGGCGGTGTTGGCGTCATCAAAGTGGGTGCCGCTACCGAAGTCGAAATGAAGGAGAAGAAGGCACGCGTCGAGGACGCCCTCAACGCGACCCGCGCAGCTGTCGAAGAAGGAATCGTGCCTGGTGGTGGAGTCGCACTCCTTCGCGCTGGCAAGGTTCTCGAGGATCTCGAAGTCAGTGATGACGAGCGCCACGGCGTCGACATCATCCGCAAGGCCATTGAAGAGCCCATCCGTCTGATCTCGGCAAACGCCGGCGTCGATGGCTCGATCGTCGTCAAGACGGTCATGGATGGCGAAGGTTCGTTCGGCTACAACGCCCGAACCGACGTGTACGAAGACCTCATCGAGTCCGGC
>CAYFTY010000428.1:0-4633 GCA_964346045.1 uncultured Bradymonadales bacterium
CCGCGATGGCGGGCGGATCGTCCTGTGCGGCGGCCGTGAGCGGGATCAGGAGGGCAAAAAGCTTCAGGAGATCTGGAAAGAACATCGCAAAGAAGACGGCACGGAGTGTCACTCTCGCGACTCAGTTCACAAAGGCCAGGCGTCCGAGTAATCCGGCGACTCCGCTCTTCACATCCTGGCGACCAGGCTCGGGCGGTCCCACGCACGATGGACAACCGCTCTCGCATTCGCATCCCAGAATCAGGTCTCGCGACAAGCGCATGAAATCGCGTTGATCTTCGAAGAGACCTTCTCCGAAGCCGACCCCTCCCGGGAAACGGTCGTAGATGAAGATCGTTGGGTCGTAGAGCACCGGGCCAATCGCGCTCCCCTCGCTCGAGTCTTCCTGACCTCCGAATGTGTGGGTTTGCCCATCGTGGTCGCGCAGAGCCAACCCGTCGAAGCCCTGCGTGAGCCAGCGATCCTGTGAAAGAGAGCCGATGGTCAGCTGCAGATCTCGAGGGTCGCACATCAACTTCAGCGAGGCAGCGGTTTTGAGAACCTGTCCGAGTCCGGCCACGATCCGTGCCCATTGCTCGGGGTCCGCTGAGAGATCCGGGAAATTGTCCGTCGGTAGCTCGAGCCAGTATGCGGTCGTATGAAGGTCGAGCTCGGGTAGATTCAGCTCTCCATATCCGACGTTCTCTCCCGTGCCGAACCGAATCTTCTTATAGCCTACGAATCGATCGGTGACACAGACTTCTCCATGTCCGATGCGCGCAGGTGCAACGTCCTTTTCGGCAAAGGTGTCGAGGACACTGACCGACGCGTAATGCATGGCTGTCGTGTAGTACCCATCGTTGCTGCGTCGAACGTAGGCGCGCCGCTCGTCGTAATCCAGACGTTCGACTCGATAGGGCTCGCCCGAGACCTGATAGACCGCATTGGGATAAATCTCGGTATGTGCTCCTTCGAAGTCGACCTCCGCCAGGATCCTGGGTTCGGGATGCGTGATGTCGATGACGACGAAGTTCTCCTCGGCGATATTTCGCAGATTGATCTCGCTGGCCGGGTAGGTTTCGGCGCACCACTTCCAGCGGTCGCCGACCCGTTGCACCAGATTGGTTTCCATTTCCAGAAAGGTCAGGATCTCTTCGGTCTCGTCGACGCTGAAGCCTCCAAAGCGCTCTCCGGCACGCCAGGGAAGCTCGTAGGTGGCACACTTCAGGTGTTCGACAACCACCCTGAGATTCTCAGGGTCGATGCGAGCGGCCTCGGGTGACTGTTCGAAGAAGTAGTCTGGATTTTGAATGATGAACTGATCGAGAGGTTCGTCGCTTGCGATCAGCACCGATAAAGAAGTGCCTCCGGAACGACCTGCGCGCCCGATTTGCTGCCATGTCGAGGCGACCGTGCCGGGGTAGCCCGCCAGAATGCAGCAGTCGAGGCTTCCGATGTCGATGCCGAGCTCCAACGCATTGGTCGAGACGACGCCGAGTACCGATCCGTCGCGTAAGCCTCTTTCGATCGAGCGCCGAAGATTGGGCAGGTACCCACCGCGATAGCTCGCCACCCGGTTCTGCAGGTTTCCCCGGCCACGTTCCTTTTTGAGCCGCTCCTTGAGTCGATTGATGACGATCTCGACGGACTTGCGACTACGCGTGAAAACGATGGTGCCGCACTCTTTGACGATCACGTCTCTCGCGATCGATTGAGCGCTCGAGAGAGCGCTCTTGCGCCGCATCTGCTGCAGGTCGACGATCGGTGGGTTCAAGAAACAAACGTATCGCTCCGAGGCCGGCGCCCCATTTTCATCGACCAGTTCGAATGTCTCCTCGGTGAGAGACTCGGCGAGCTCTCGGGGATTGGCGATGGTAGCGCTGGTGGCGATGAAAGTCGGCTCGACGCCGTAATGGCGACAGATTCGTCGCAGTCGTCTCATCACATTGGCCACATGCGAGCCAAAGACGCCCCGGTAGGTATGGAGCTCGTCGACGACGATATAGCGTAATTTGCGGAAGAATCCCGACCATTTGTCGTGATGGGGCAGAATGGCGGCATGCAACATGTCTGGGTTCGTGACGACCAATCGACCACTTCGTCGGACGCGCCGGCGCACATCGGGCGGGGTGTCGCCGTCGTAGACCTGCGCTTCCCACGATGAGTCACTTCCGGGAGCGGCCCGCAAAAGTTCATTCAGTTCGGCAGTCTGATCCTGACTCAGCGCTTTGGTCGGAAAGAGATACAGCGCAGTATCTCCCTGATAGAGCCCGTCGAGCACCGGCAGATTATAACAGAGGCTTTTGCCCGAGGCGGTCGGGGTGACGACGACGGTATGCCGTCCATCCAGCGCATGCGTGATCGCCCTCGACTGGTGGGTGTAAAGGCGATCAATCCCGCGGCGACCGAGCATGTGTCGCAGCCTGCTGTCGAGCGCTTCGGGGAATTCGCCCCATTCGGCCTTACGCGCCGGTATGTGTTTGATGGTGGAAAAGTGGCGCCCGAGTCCGTGCCCTGCTTTCCATGTGTCCACGAGTGCTTGAAGTGCGTTGGCGGCCTGGCGTCCCTGCTGCATGTCGTCGCTCCGTGACTGTACCCGCCCGGGGTTACTGTAAATCCGTACAGTGGTATGATTAGCTCGCCATGGCAGCCCATGCAAGTGAATTTTACCGGGCTTTGCGACGGGGCCGCCTCAGAGGAAGCACTCGAGGTCGCGTCGATCGACGAAGCCATCGCAATCGTTGTCGATACCGTCTTCGCAGATTTCCATCTGCGGGTTGTCGCAGGTCTGCGCGATGCCTTGAGAGATGAATTCTAGTTCTCCGCGGCTCGAGCTCGAAACTCGAGGGCAGACGTCGTGTAAAGAAAACGCCCCGCCAAACAGTCCACCACTCTCCCACCGCTCCCTACGACGACCTTCAATGGAAATCTGAGAGCCGAGACTGCGCAAGGTCTCGTTCGCCAAGCAATACCGACGTTGGAAGGACTCCAAAAGGCTGACGTCCGAGCGTCAGGCTCAGCGACGCCGGCGGAGAGTCAGAAAGAGCGCGAAGAACACGAGCGGACTCCACCAGCGTGAGGCCGACACGGTGCCGCAGCCTTGCTCGAACGAATCGGCAGGGGGCTGCTGAAATCGGTCGGACTTCTCGTCGAACATGGATGTACAGGCATCACCGATGCCGTCCTGGTCCGTATCGATCTGTTGCGCATTCGAAAGCTCGGGGCAGTTGTCAGCGACGTCCGATACTCCGTCATGGTCTGCGTCCTCGGGATCGTAGGCACCATTCCAGAAGGTACCGCTCCATGCCGGCGCCGGGTAGTCACCCAGCTCGGCGGCCTGCTCGGCTACGTCTTTGATTGCGCCAGAGTGGGGCGTCAGGCCTGTATAAATGGAGCCACCGCAGGGCCCATTTCCCCGCGAAACCAGTCCGATCAATCGATTGCCCTCGCCAATCGCCGGCCCACCCGAGTCGCCGAGGCATGTGTCGGTCGTATTCGACCACCACTCCGACGAGTGGACTCCGCATTCAATTCCCGTGCACAGAACCTCGCCCGTGCTCTCCCGTCGGACCCCGAATTGACCTTCTGGGGCATCGAGTCCGTAGCCGGCAGCGACAAAAGCCTCGCCCTTTTCAGGGGGCGTGCGTAGATCGGGAAATAGCGGCGAGGCCTCGGCCGCGGGGATATTCGAGTCCAGAATGAGAAGAGCGAGATCCCCTCCACATTGGGAATGGCTGGCGCCACCATGGATCGAGCGGACTGCGTAAAAGACCTCGGCACGCGAGACGTCGGCTTCGGTGGTGATCGAGAACTCGGAAGGGTCGAGACGGGGGCCGAACCGGGCATTGCAACCGCCTCGTTCGATTCGGGCCACGCAATGCATGGCCGTCACGACGAGGTTTGGGGCAATGAGCGAGCCCGTGCACAGACTCTCGGCGCCCTGGCGCGTGGCGATGCTGATGCCAACGACCGCCTCGAGATCGCTTCTGGTCCCATCTCGAATCTCGTGTCGCGAGACTTCGACTTCGGCACTGGCGTCGCCACCGTGTACCAGAGCCACCAAGACAAGCGACATCGACAACCGTCGTAGCCATCCGACTTTGAAATTATTTTCCGCCATCTTTCGAACTCGATTCCAGTTTGGCATGTCGAAACGCGCGCATGCCATCGTTACGGAATGCACCCACCATGCCAGCTTTCGCGATGCAGATAAACGTATTTATTTACAGAGTCTTAGGGTGGCCTTCGACCTTACCACAGACATTCCCACGAAGTCGTTCGGCAACTGGAGTGTGCGCTCAATGCGCCCCAGGTGGCGATTCTGGTTGCCGGTTTGAAGCGGGCGCTGATTCGAGTTGAGCAGACCAGTTTCGTCATCCGTGGAGTGAACTCGGGAGTCCCACCGCTTTCCCCAGATTCGTTTGGTCGTGGGCCAGGCCAGACCAGACCCGGCCGTGTTCCAGATGATGGCGCTTCGCTCCGGGTCGTCAGTGGCAGCCGCGAACAAGGCTGACATCGCGATCGACCTCAGCAGCTCGCGCGCTCGATTCACGTGAGTCACGGTCTGCCCCTGCATCACCGTCCGTACAGGTGCCATGCATGCAGGGGGAATCGGCCGAACAGCCTAGTCCCACCATAACGATCGTCATGGCCG
>CAYFTY010000429.1:0-4625 GCA_964346045.1 uncultured Bradymonadales bacterium
GTGAGGTAACGTGTGTTTATATTCGCAACGGATATCGAACCAGACACCGAAGGCACACATCATGAATGAAGAACTCATCAATCAGATCAAATCGCGGGCAGACGTGACCGACGAAACGGCAAGACTCGCAGCTGAAGCAGTTGTTTCTTTCCTCGAGGAAAAGTTGCCTGATTCGGTGGCACCGCATGTCACCGCGGTGATGAGCGGTGAGTCTCTGGGCAACTCGATCCAGGATTCAGTGGGCGATGCCATCGGCGATAAGCTCGGCGGCATTGGCGGGATGTTCGCCGACGACTGATTCGTGAATCTGCAGCTGCACCGACAAGCTGCTGCAAAGCCATCTCGTCGTCTCGCCAACCGAGAGCAATGAACGACCGAATCGAATGGTTTCGCAGTGCGCTTCGATGGGCGGTCGGGCTTGGCTTCGTCGCGATCGGAGTCGCGCATTTTTTGACGCCCGAGCCCTTTGTGAAGATCGTACCGAGCGTGCTGCCCGCTCCACTGGCGCTCGTCTATGTCTCGGGAGCGGCTGAAATCCTCGGCGGCATCGGCCTGCTATTCGAGCGCACCCGACGACTTGCGGTCTGGGGCCTGCTCGCCCTCCTGCTCGCAGTCTTTCCGGCGAATATCAACATGGCTGTCAACGAGATCTATCTCGAGCAGATGCCGCGCGAGCCCTGGCTGCTATGGGTGCGGCTTCCTTTTCAATTCGTCTTTGCGCTCGTGGTTTGGTGGGTGGGCGTCACGGATAGAAGCGAGGAGACACTTCAATGAACGTCTTGGTCACGACATCGAGAATGCCGTTTTCGATCGAAGCCATCCGGTGCTTCGGTCGGGCAGGGCATCGGGTCTTTGCGACGGTCATTGTCACCGCCATCACCATAGCCATCGGTTCCTATACGCTCACGGTCGATTACGCCGGACAGGGTCCGCGTTGATGGCGCTTGCGTCCGCAATGCGGGTAGACCTTGCCTTTCACACTCGCTTGGCCAAGAGTGGCTGTGTCGTATGTAAGATTGGAGGCTGTCATCGGTCAAAAATTACGTAGAGAGCTAGGGTTTTGGGATGCGCTGACCATCGGCGTCGGCACCATGATCGGTGCGGGCATCTTCTTGCTCGCTGGTGTGGCGCTCGAGCTGACGGGTCCGGCGGCCATCCTCTCCTATGTCTTCGCCGGCATCGTCTGCATGATGACGGCGGCAAGTACGGCCGAACTCGCAACGGGCATGCCTGAATCAGGCGGAGACTACTACTTTGTCTCGCGCTCGTTGGGCCCGATGTTTGGTGCGATTTCAGGTATCGGCATCTGGCTGAGTCTGACCTTTGCGATCGCATTCTACCTGGTCGGCATGGGCGAATACGTCGTCCAGATTTTCGGTCGACTGGCCGAGCGTTTCGATGCGCTCTCGATCCTGGCGGATACGCCGATCGGGCTCGCAGCAGCGGTCGGTGGAGCGCTCTTACTGGTCCTCAATGTCGTCGGCGCAAAGCAATCCGGACGCGCGCAGCTCATCGTCGTGATGGCGCTCCTGATCATCCTATCCGTCTTTACGGTGGGCGGGCTTCTGCACGTCGAGCCTTCGAATCTCACGCCATTTTTCGCGGAGGGGACCGGCACGATCTTTTCGACGACCGCACTCGTCTTTGTGTCGTTTTTGGGCTTCGTGAAAATCGCAGCGGTGTCTGAAGAAATCGAAGACCCGAGCAAGAACCTGCCGCGAACGCTCATCGGCTCGGTCCTCATCGTCACTGCCCTATACGTGCTGATTCTGGTCGTGCTCGGAGGCATGTTCACGCATACCGAGCTCGGGCAAATTCGGGACCCGCTGACCCAGGCTGCCCAGGTCATCTTCGGTCCGCTCGGTGGTGTCGCGCTCATCGCTGCCGGGCTTCTGGCTACGTTGTCTTCGGCCAATGCCAGTGTTCTGGCGGCTTCTCGCATCAACCTGGCGATGGCTCGCGACCGCATGGTGCCGGGCTTTTTCAGCAAAATTCATAAGAAGTTCCTGACGCCTCATCGCGCGATCCTGATTACGGGAGGCCTCGCGCTCATCTTCATCTCTCTGGAGAGTCTCGAGCTCCTGGCCAAGATCGCGAGCGTTCTGCAGCTCTACAGCTACGCGGCGCTCAATATCGGTTGCATCTTACTTCGTGCGGCTGCTCCAGACTGGTACCGACCGAGCTATCGCGCGCCCGGCTATCCTTTCGTACAACTGATTGCAGCCGCAGCCTGTCTGGTGATCATTTACTACTCGGGGTTCTTGCCCATCGTCGCGATCCTGACGCTGATTGCGGTGAGTCTCCTCTGGTATTTCTTTGTCGCGCGCAAAAATATCGACCTGGTGCACAGCCTTCCGCAGCTCAGAGAGCGATGGAGTGCTCTGGGCCTCGGTGCATTCTTCTACGCGCCTGAGGTCACTGCCGGTGATGTCGAAGCCGAAGAGGGTCCGGCACGCCTTGCCAAGCGTCCCATTGAACCTCATTCTCCCCGGCGTGTCGTCGTCGCGCTGGCCAACCCGGCCACCGAACGCGACCTCCTCGAGATGGCCTCTCTAATTTCGCACGGCTCGGAAGAAGGCGGCGAGGTCCTGGGCCTTCACGTGGTGCGGATTCCCAGGCAGACGACGCTCGAAGCGGCGAGGACGCAGCTCGAAGAGCAGGACGGCGTCAAGCGCGTGCGTGGGGTCATCGAAGAGCTCAACTCCAAGCGTCAAGACGAAAGCGCCCCGACCTTCGAGCCGCTCATCGCGGCTGCGCACGACCCCTTCAATGCGCTTATCGACGAGACCGAAGAAGCCAACGCCGACATGCTCTTGATGGGCTGGGAAGGCGGCTTCAGCGTCGGAAATATTTACGAAAGCCCCGTCCAGCAGGTCATTTCGAATGCGACGTCTGACGTCGCGATGCTCAAAGATCGCGGACTCGAAACGATCGAACGCATCCTCTTGCCGTGGGGCGGTGGTGTCCACGCCCGTCTGGGGCTAGAAATCGCTGCACGCATCGCCATGGACACGGGTGCGAGGATCGATCTGCTGCGTGTCGTGCGCGAAGACGTCGACGTCGAGGAAGAAGAGCAACGCGTCGTCGAATCGGTCATGGAAATTGTCGAAGATGTTGTCTCAGGCGGCGAAGTCGAGGTCGTCTACCATGTGCAGCGTGCGCAGAGGGTCACCGACGGTATCCGTGCGCAGCTCGAAGAAACGGAGTACGGCCTGGTCATCATCGGTGCATCCCACGAGTGGAGCATGCGCAACGTTCTCTTTGGCTCCATCCCCGATGTCATCGCCGATCAGGCCACCTGCTCGGTGCTGATGGTGCGTCGCCAGCTTCCCGAACACTGGTCATTCAAAGCGACCGCCGGGATCAAGAAGCTGCGCGAGAGTGCCGGGTTCACCACCTCACCGGAAGACGGCGACACGTAGGTCGAAATACGATCGCGTACCAGAAGAAGTCGTTCGCACGATTTCATGCGGGGTTCGAGCGGTGAAATGTACGTACACACCTGCCCGTCGCTTCTCTCGGTATCAATTTCGACCGACATGGGTTCCAGCTTGTCTTTGATGAGCTCTTTTTCGACTGCTTCGACGCGCGGCTTGGGGCTCAGTATTCACTAGATACGCCGCCACGGGGTAGATGAGCACCATCACGAATGGCAGAGTTCTGATGAGGGTTTCGTGGTCCATTGATTCTACTCTCTCATGCGGGTTTGGCAGATTTGATCAGGTACGGCTTTGCCTCTGCACTCGGTGAGTGCGATGGTGAGTTTATGAACTTTATCCAACGCCCGAATCGGCATCGGTTTCTCTATCTCGTTCGACACGGTCAGTACCTGCGCACAGACGAGCACCCAGACGGCACGCTCACCGAGCTCGGCCGCAGGCAGGCAGAGGCACTCGCCGAGCGCTTTCAAACGTTGCCGCTCGACGCGATCTGGTCGAGCACGATGTACCGCGCCGAAGAGACGGCGCAGATCGTGGCCGACCAACACTTTCCCCACCTCGATTTGCAGCGTTCACGGCTGCTGCGCGAAAAAATCTTTCCGTGCGACCGCGAGCACTGGGACAAGGCATCTGACGATTTCAAAGCTCCCCAAGACCGACTCGAGCGCATCGCCGCGCGGTGGATTCGACGCTCCAACCGTGAGCGCCACGAGATGCTCGTGTGCCACGGCAACCTGATCCGCGCGATCGTGACGCATATCCTGGGGAACGAAATCGAACGGTGGGTTCGTATGGTGACGCATCATTGTGGCGTGACCCGGGTTGCGTGCTGGGACAATGGACGAACATCCGTACTCAGCTTCAACGAAGCCAGCTTCCTGCCCGACGAATTCATCACCGTAGTCTAAAACCCACCCGGGAGAACTCGGGACTACTGTTTTCCCACCTTCAACCAATACGGGGACGTACATGAGCAACAATTTCGGCGCGCCGTTCGACGCCCTTCAAGATGGCCAGGCACTGACGTTCGACGAAGTCGATTGGGATGTGGTGAGCGAGATACTCGACGTCGATTTCGATGAATTCGATGACTATGACTTTTACATCACCGATCGAATCCACCCGATTGTTTTCATCAAGGGCGATCTAAAGGTTGATGGCAGCTGCCACACCCACGAACTGGCC
>CAYFTY010000430.1:0-4618 GCA_964346045.1 uncultured Bradymonadales bacterium
CCTCAAGGTTTTTTCAGCCTGCGCAAGGGAGGAATGCCCGAGACGTCGACGCTGACTCCTCAACCGCCGCCGGGGTTTCAGCATCTCAATACAGTGGCCGTCGGTCGACGACTGCGACGCGAAATCGCTCACGACGCAAAGAAGATTACGCGTAAGGTCGAAATTCGTGGCCTCGCGGGGCTCACGATTGAGGATACGCCTGAAAGTGCATATCTGAAGCAGGTGAAAGGCTGCTGCCCCACCATCGCGCCATTCCTTTCGGGGGCCTTGCTCTCTGAAAGGGACCAACATGGGGCGTTTGATCGGCGTCCGAGATACAAGGCTAAAGATCCCCGCACTGTGGCGCTCGCGCTCGAACGAGACCGTCATTGGCAGACATCGTACGCCAAGGCTCGGCAAGCTCGTGCGGATGACGAGGATGTCGAATTTCCAGCGGGCACCTACCAGCTACGACGTAGAAAACTCGTACATGCGAAACCGCTTCGAGATTACGGCTGGTTTGTCTTGCACGAGCAGGCACTAGCGGGTTCTGCAGCGGCCTGAAGCGAGAGTGTCTATAGGCCGGGCGGGAATCTGGCAAACGCAGCGGATCAGCATCACCGTCCCGCTACGGATTGGTCTGCCCAACTCGGCGAAAGGAGACGATCGTCGACTCTTGAGATAGCAATCTCGATATACAAAACGCAGAATGGCAAGCCAAGGGATTCGAAAAAATCGATGCGATAAGCAACAGGGGTAGGTTTGAACGAAATAAATCCGCCTAATCTACGGACTTCGACTAGCTTTTGAGCAACTCCGACTCGGTCAGTCTTGAGGTGCAAAGCCTCGTCTCATGGTGTTTTCGGAGATCGAGCGAGGGACCATGAAGTTCCTCAGATAGTCTGGCCCGCCAGCTTTGGTTCCCGCCCCCGACATTTTGAATCCGCCGAACGGTTGCCGGTACACGAGCGCACCGGTTGAGCCTCGATTTATGTAGAGATTCCCTACCTCGAACTCGTCGCGCGCCCGCGCGAGGTTGAGCGGTGAACGGCTGTAAACAGCCCCGGTCAATGCAAAACGCGTCTGATTTGCGATGGCGAGAGCATGGCCAAAATCGTCAGCTTTCATAAGCGCAAGTACGGGGCCAAATATCTCTTCTTGTCCGAGTCGACTTTTGGGATCGATGTTTTCAAAGATAGTCGGGCCCACAAAATAACCTGATTCTGGTACATCGCGATGCACCAGAAGGTGCCCGTCCTGCTTGCCCACCTCAATATAACTCAGAATCTTCTTGCGAGCTTCGGAGTCAATCACAGGCCCGATAGCATATGCTCGGTTTGCAGGAGGCCCTATCTCGAGCGAACGCGTCGCCTCGATCAGTCTCTCGCGAAACTCCTCATAGCAGGACTGATGGACGATGACGCGACTGCATGCCGAACACTTCTGCCCCTGGAATCCAAAGGCAGAGTGGATCACGCCTTGTACCGCCTCGTCGAGATCGGCGTCCGCATCGACGATGATTGCGTTTTTGCCGCCCATCTCGCAGACCACTTTTTTGACCTGTTGCTGCGCCGAATGGGTCTGCCCGGCCGTCTCGAGGATGCGGAGTCCCACCTCCATACTTCCGGTGAATGCGATCACGTCGACCATCGGACTGTCGACGAGGTAGCTCCCGACCTCTTCGCCATCGCCGGGCAGAAAGTTAACCACACCGGCAGGGAAGCCGGCTTCGCGGCACAGATTCATAAGTTGCGCCGCAATCACCGAAGACTGTTCAGCTGGCTTCATGACGACCGGGTTTCCGGTGACTACAGCCGCCATCGCCATGCCGGTCAGGATTGCGAGGGGGAAGTTCCACGGCGCAATCACCGCGGCGACTCCTCTCGGACGGTAGAACAGCAGGTTCATCTCTCCGGCGACGTGTCCGAGACGTTGCCCCCTCGCCAGCCTCTGCATCTCGAGCGCGTAGTAGTTGCAAAAGTCAATCGCTTCACAGACGTCGGCATCCGCCTCACGCCAATTCTTACCGACTTCCAAGACCATCCACGCAGCGAGTTCCGTGCGCTTGTTCGCCATGCGCCTCGCCAGCTCAAAAAGGTATTGGGCGCGCTCATTCGGATCGGTCGCTGCCCATGTGCCCGCAACTCGGTGCGCTGCTTCAATAGCCTGTTGCGCAAGTTCTTGATTTGCGGCGTGTACTGCGCCCACCAGAGTATCTGGTGCCGAAGGGTCGACGCTCGGAATCGTGTTGTCGGTCTGAATCTCTCGGTTACCAATCACAATCGGATAGGTCCGGCCAAGCTCTTTTCTGACATTCGAGAGTCCTGTTGCGAACGCCTCTCGGTCTTCTTTCAACGCGAAATTCAGCATGGGGTAATTCCGAAACCCCATGTCGTTCACAGGCTTGATGTGCTCTGTCCCGGTCGAAATGGACTCCCTACTCGGAGACTCGGGCGCACTTAGAAGCGCGTCCATCGACGCCCCGTCGGCGTAGGTCTGCTTGAGCCAGGACTCGTTACTGGTGTTCTCCAGCAAACGCCTGACCAGATAAGCCATACCCGGGATCATCTCTCCGATAGGCACATATTCACGCACCCGATAGCCCATCTGTGCCAACGCCGCCTTCATTGGCTCGGCCATGCCGTAAAGCATCTGGAATTCGAGAGCATTACTCGGAAGCTTGCGCGCCCTGGCGTAAACGATTGCGTGCGCGATGCTTCGGACGTTGTGAGAGCCCACCGCAAGATGAATGTATTTGTGATGATCGAGTAAGATCTCGGTGCACTTTTCGAAACAGAGATCCGTCTCCCACTTTCGATTCCACACCGGGGTGCGCCAGCCCTGCTGCTCGGAATGAATGGTCTCATAGTCCCAATAGGCACCTTTGATGAGACGCACCGTGACGGGTGTTTTGCGTTTCTTCGCCCATTTCGCAAGTGCGGTAACGTCCTCTTCTGCGTCGCGCAGGTAAGCCTGAAGGGCGATCCCGGCGTTCTCGAAGTCTCGAAACTCATCCTCTTCGAGCAAGCTTTTGAAGACTTCGATAGTGAGGTCTTTGTAGTCGTACTGCTCCATGTCGAGGTTGATAAACGCCCCGCTCTGCATGGCCTTCCGGAATAGCGGCCGCAGTCGCTTCTTGAGTTGCTCGATGCTGCCGGCGAAATCGAGAGGGTCCATCTGGCTGTAGAGCGAGCTGACCTTGACCGAGACATTCACACGCGGCACTCGTCCCCACGACGCTTGTTCGAGGAGATCATTGGCCGGCCATTCCTGCGTCTCCGCGATCAAAGAGTCGAGAATCTCGTTATACCGCTCAAAATAGGTGTTCGCCTCGGCTTCACTGACTGTCGCTTCTCCCAGCAGGTCGAGCGTAAACGCAAGGTTGCCATCCCACATCGTGCGTAGAGCCGGCAGCGACTCAGCGGCGGTGGTACCCGCAATGAACTTCTGCGCCATCCCGGTCATCTGTTTCTCGATTTGCTTGGCAGCCATCTTGGCGACCATGCTGTCCGGCTTCACACGAGAGAGTCCCCACTGAAAGCTCGCTGGAAAATCCTGCTCAGGCCGGCAGAAATACTCCTGCAGGTGTTCGGCTACCTGGACGTGGTCGCGCAAGGTCGGAAAGACATCGACGAAACGGAACATTTCGACCTTGAAGGCCTCGTCCTTCATCGAAAGATCCATGACTTTGCCGCTCCACCAATCTTTGTTGAAGACCGACGGCGTCTCCCCCTTCATCCGTTCGAAAATTTCCTTTCCTACCGCCTTGATATCTGATTCAGATGCACGTGCCATGTCGTCGTCCTCGCCCTGTAAAATCCCGCGCAAAGCTCTATCAATCCCGTGGATTTGCGTAAAGCCAACATCCGTTTCGGACCGGGTCGCTCGAATATTCGCGATCTCACTTCGTCGAAAGATCGATTGACGTCTCCTTGACGTCAACCGCAATATGCCCCCGTTCCTGACGCCTTCGGAGAATGCATGCGCTTCTCAATCATCTCCCTGCTGGTCACTGCGGTCTTCGTCAGCGGTTGCTCGAACCCCTGCAAACAACTTCGTGCAGACTACGAGAAAGCACTCGCTTCCGAGTCCCCGTTCGTTGACGAACTCCCCGAGAACGCCCACTTCGGGGTCTCGATGCATATGTCGCTGGTGAATGAGCTCCTCAATCGCGCGATGCGTTCGGAGCTGGACAAAGCACTCGACCTCACCGACCGGGTGAAGCTCGCGGGTGGTCAGGAGATCTCGGTCAAAACCGAAGGAGAGATCGCAAACCTCGAAGTTTTTGCCGACGAGAGCTGTCCCACATGTATCCGAATGTCCGGCAATATCGACGGCAAACTCGCGGTAAAGGTGCCGGTACTTCCGATTCAGCGTGTTCCTCTTCGCGGATCTGCAACGATCGTCGCCCCGTTCGAACTCGGCGTTCAGGAGGGTCTCGGAGTCGTACGCATCGATATGGGCGAGATGGCCAGACTCGGCAAGTCGTCGATTGATGCCGAGATCGCACAATTACCACCTACGTGGTCGAAGCTGCTCAAAGGCCCACTCTCGGACCTCTTGCTCGAGGCCATCGGAAAGCAGGCGGGTAAAGTGACGATCGCGACCTTCGACCCACTCGACTTCGGCATCGAAGGAC
>CAYFTY010000431.1:0-4617 GCA_964346045.1 uncultured Bradymonadales bacterium
CTGATGGTTTCGACCCTCGGGGTCTATCCAATCGGCACCACGGTTCAGCTCACCAGCGGCGAAAAGGCGGTCGTGATCAAGACACCAGATCCTTCGAAAGATCCACGGCGACCGGTCGTGCGAATTCTCAACACGCAAAACCCGGCGACCATCGACCTCGCCGATCCTCGCTATTCGAACGTGGAAGTTGCCGCGTCGATCGATATCGACCCGGCCGAAATCACGGTCTCGAAAATCTTCTTGTTGAGCTGACCGACCAGGTTCAATCGACCGAGATAATATCTTGCCGCAGCAGAACGGCGAGCACTTCCATCGTTTCGAGGCGTGACATGCTGCTCAATTCGATGATGTCTTCAAACGTCATCATGCCGTCGATCTGACTGATCAAGAACCCGGCACGATGATCGAGATCCATACTTGCGAGGTCCGACATATCGACCGAGAGGCTTGGAGTGCGATTGAGGCTGCCGAGCGCGTCCAGCGCAACCCGTTCCATCTCGCCTTGGATGGTCTTCATCAATGTTTCGGCTTCGGGGCTATCGCCCCTGGAGATGATTTTCTCACAGAGATTGAGGGCTTCTTCGAAATCGCCAGATTCGTAGATACGGCGTGCTTCCAGTACCATCGCCGACATATTGGTCACGATCTGACTCGAAGCCGCTGAATTGGCTACGCTCTCCTCGCCCTCTTCGTCGACCTCTTCGAGTACGAAAGATGATTCGACGGCTGCGTGTCGCACGCCTGTGGGGGCCTCATGGGCGAAGGGGTTGTCGCTTTGGTCAGCGGGCTTTGGCCTCGGGGTCTCGGCTCGCTGGCGACGTTTCACCATGGGCTCGCCGCGATACGGCTGATTGTTCTCGACCGAAGCCTCAGAAGCAAACGATTCAGCAAGCGCAAAGAATTCGTCTTCGTCAATCGGCTCGCTCTCGTCGTCGCCGAGGTGCAGAGGGGTAGGTTGTTGTTCTCGACCGGCCTCTTGCCCCTTCGGTTTTGTCTCTCCCGCCTCATTTTTCGGCTCGAAGCCGGGCTTCGTTTCTTTGACGTCCTGGTCTTTCGTCTCGGCCGCATCGCCTCCCCGACTTGCCTGCGGCTGGCTCAAACCAAGATCGAAATCAAAGTCATCCGGCTCGGAATCGGGTTTTTGAACGTCGATATCTCCGAACGGGCTCGACGGGGTTTCATTGGACGCAGGGTTCGTGAACCCCAGGTCAAAATCAACGTCGGCCTCGTCCGCCGGTGGCTCGAGCGAGAAGTCTTCGCTTTCCTCGGCACCCAGCTCATTGCCGCCTTTGAGACGATGCGTCGGCGGCGGCGGCTCGACACCCCGATAGCGTACCTGCGAGACACCTGAGTCGTAGGATCTCTTTGAGGGTGAGTCCTCTTCGGGCTCGTCGTCTTCGAGATACATCAGGTCCGCGAAAGGATTTGCGGGATCCATTTCAGATTCGGTCTCGTCCGGGGCTCCAGCATCGGCAGACTCTTCCTCGTTTGGAGATTCTCCTTCGGCGGAAAGTTCCTCGCCATCTTCATCTTCACTCCAGGACACCGATTTGAAAGACCCGAGCGGTGTCAGCTCGCGCACATTCGATTCTTCATCGAGGTCCTCGAAAGGATCCTCGTATTCAGATTGGGGGATGAGTCCCTCGCCCAGCTCGGTGCCTGCATCGACTTCTTCGAGCGGCGTTTCTTCGACGATGTCTTCTTCGACGTCGTCCGCGAGGTCGGCAAAAAAATCGTCGACCGCTCCCTGATTCGAGACCACTTCTCGCGGCCCCGGTGATTCATCATCTGCAGCTTCCTCTTCCTCCTCACCTTTGGGCACAACCTTCGCTTTTTTGGTGGAGAGGGTTTCTTCGAATGTCGACGCCTTCGCTTTCAGCCTTTCCGCGAGCGATGAACGAAGTTTGGTTTTCTCCTCATCGGTGAGTGGTGCGCGTTTCGACGAGGAGGCCGGAGTATCTTCGACATCCTTGACCCCGCTTCCCGGACTCAGCCCCTCGGATTCGGCCTCGGAGTTGCTCACGAGCGCGAAGTCGATGCTTATCGGATCGGAATCTTCCGAGAGGACATCGTCAAAATCGGCGAGCAGTTCTTTCTCGATGGCCGAGAGGCCGACATTGCTCGGCACGTCTCCAAACTCCCCGTCGTCGGACAACTCGCGAAATGGGTGTTCGTCGCCTTCTTCGATTCGCTCCGAGACTGCACGAATCCAATCGACCACCGGATCTTTGTCGCCGTCGCGCAGCATCGAGATTGCCGACTCGAGTGCTCTGGTAGTGACACCGCTCTCACGCACCTCGACCAGGGATGCGAGCGCCGAATCGCTATCTCCGCGAGAAAGCGCTTCTTCGGCATCCTGTAGGCTCTGCGCGATATGGTGCATGTCGGTCATTCAGATACGAAAGCGGGGATAGACTTCAATGGGCCTCGACGACACCTTTGAAGGTGTGGTGCACACGATCGAGCTCTTCGCCGGCTGCGGCCAGCTCATCCATCGCGTCCTTATCGAGCGCCTCGCGTGCGTTGGCGATTGCTTCTTCGGCCCGACGTCTGGCTTCCTGAACCATGTCGCCAGACGTGTCTTCCACCTGGCTGGCGAGACGCTCGATCTCCCGGATGACTTTTCGAACATGAGCGCGGTGTCGCTCGTGCTCTTCGCTCTCCTTGAGCTGCATCAGGTAATCGTCATTCTCGTCGATCATGGCCTTGATCTCTTCTTCGGTCAGGCCGCTGGTCGCGGTGACCTGAATCGACTGCTCGGTTCCCGTCTCGAGATCTCGAGCGGATACGCTCACGATTCCATCGGCACTAATGTCGAAGGTGACTTCGACCTCCATCTCTCCGGCCGGAGCAGGCCGCAGTCCCGAGAGAACAAATTCTCCGAGAAGTTCGTTTTCCTCGGCTCGCGAGCTCTCTCCCTGGAATACGACGATCTTGACGCTGGGCTGGTTGTCGCGAATGGTCGTGAAGATATGCGAGTGGCTGGTCGGGATGGTCGACTGCGCCTCGATCAATTTCTCGAAGCCGCCTCCGTGCACCATGATTCCCAGGCTGTGAGGAGTCACGTCGAGCAAGAGCACATCGTTTTCGTCGTCGACGAGCGCCGAGGCTTGAATCGATGCTCCGATGGCGACCGCCTCGTCTGGGTGGACGCTCTTTGCCGGGTCACGTCCGAAGAAATCCTTTACGGCCTGCTGAATCTTGGGCATCCGTGTCATTCCCCCAACGAGCACGACGTCGTCGATATCCTCTACATCGAGACCGGCCTCCTGGAGAGTCGCCTGGCAGATCTTGACCGTTCTTTGAATCAGGTCGGCCACGAGCTCCTCGAGCGTATCTCGACTGATCGTGGTCTGCAGGTGCAGCGCCTCGCCGCCCTCTTTGGTGTAAATGAAGGGCAGGCTGACTTCGGTCTCCTGCATCGTGGTCAGTTCGATCTTCGCCTTCTCGGATGCATCCCGAAGCCGTTGCAGGGACATCTCGTCTTTGCGTAAGTCGACCTCGTGCTCACGAGCAAATTCGTAGGTCAGGTGCTCGATGATTCGTGCGTCAAAGTCTTCGCCGCCGAGAAATGTATCCCCGGCCGTCGAGAGTACATCGAAGACGCCATCCGAAATCTCCAGGATCGAGATATCGAACGTGCCGCCACCAAGGTCATAAATCGCAATCGTCGCATCGACGTCCCGGGCATATCCGTATGCGAGGGCGGCCGCCGTCGGCTCGTTGATGATGCGCAGAATTTCCAGACCTGCGATGCGTCCTGCGTCTTTGGTCGCCTGACGTTGATTGTCGTTGAAGTACGCGGGAACCGTGACGACCGCCTGGTCGACTTCCTCCCCGAGATATTCCTCAGCGATAAGCTTCATCTCCTGGAGGATGATGCTGGAGACTTCCGGGAGACTGTATTCTTTCGAACGCAATTTGATGCGAACATCGTCATGCGGGCCTGGAACGATTTCGTACGGACACGTCTCGATGCAGTGATTCACGGCCGGACTACCCCACTTTCGGCCAATGAGCCGTTTCGAGGCGTACACGGTGTGACGCGCGTTGGTGATGGCCTGTCTTTTCGCCATCTGCCCGACCAGTCGACGGCCAGATTCCGAGATCGCAACGATGCTCGGAGTCGTCTTGTAGCCGCCCTTATTCGGGATCACCTTCGGTTGTCCGGCTTCCACGATCGAGACGCATGAATTCGTCGTCCCCAGATCGATGCCGATTACCCGTTCCGTCATCTCTTCTCCTTCATCACCAAAACTCAAATTTGTGCGCGCAGGCGCTCGACGTGCACCAGAATCGAGGCATCGTCGGGCGCGGCGTCCAGAGCCAACTCATAGGCATCGAGCGCCTCGATGAGGGCCGCGTTCTTCTCGTAGATCTGACCGAGTAGGACGTAAGCGTCAGGATTCTCGGGATCTTCTCGCGTCACCAGACGCGCAAACATCGCAGCCTCATCTAAACGTTGGCTTGCTCGCAGCAACAGGTTCGCACACTTTTCAGCAATATGCGCGTCCTTTTTGAGCGCGAATATTTTTTTGTAGAGGTCGGCCGCGGCAACGAAGTCACCCTGCGACTCGGCCTGCCTGGCTCGTTGGGTCAACACTTCGACCGCCATTT
>CAYFTY010000432.1:0-4606 GCA_964346045.1 uncultured Bradymonadales bacterium
GAGGGCCCGCGACGCTGCTGAGCCGGCACGATTTCAATCCAGTGATCGACCATGGCCGAAAGCCGCCAGCCACGCATGATATGCTGGGTGAGCGACTCACTCTTGTACTGAGTGAGCACCTTGATTTTGAAGAAGCCGCTGTTGACGAAATTCGAGAGCACGAAATCGATGATTCGATAGCGGCCACCGAACGGGACGGCCGGCTTTGCCCGATCATTGGTGAGCGGACGCAGCCGACTCCCCTGTCCACCGGCGAGAATCATCGCAAGTACGTCATCGTACATCGGTGTACCCCTCTCAGATCAGGTTAGAATGACGATCAACGCGCCGATCGCGAGCAAGACGGCAAAGACGACCAAGCCTATGAGGATATAATTGAAGGTCGACTGGCCATCGCTGTGTGCCCTCATTTCGCTCGTGGTTGAGGCAGGAGGCTTCGCCGGGGCAGGACGGTACTCCGCATCGCCGATCTCGGCGTTGACTTCGACGGATCGCTCCGAGGGTTTTGTCTTTGGGTTGGCGCCGGCCTCTTTCGCCGAGTTTCTGGGCCCGGGCTTTGCAGGTGTTCGCTGGTGCAGCGGAACCTCATCGCCTGATGTTGGGACCGGTGGAGCACCGGATGGTCGAGCTGCTCCTGCACGAGGCGCGCCCGCGGCCGCTTGCTTTGTCGTCTTCATCGCCGCTGGAACTCCACCGGGATGAGTCTGACGCCGTCGCATGACCTCGTCGAGATTTCGTTCGGCCCAATCTTCTTCGCCGACGGAGGCCTCTTTGATGCTCACACCGGCTTCGTCGAAACCGAAATCACCCCACATGCGTGGATCTTCGAAATCTCCTTCGCCGTCCCACTCTTCGGAGGCCTCGGAGTCCATCGTGCTGTACGCTTGTGCGAGGTGCAAATCGAGGTCATCGATCTCTTCGAGCGAGACAATCTGGTTGACGGCCTGCTGCACGGCTTCTTCGACCGCCTTTTCTTTCTCGGTCCGAACTCGCGGCTGGGCCTCTTCGCGAATCTGCCGTACGTGCTTCGCGAGGTCGAAGGATGTGACCGGCTTGCCGAACGCAAAAAGAAATTCAGCCAGGGACTGTCCGAGCTCTCGTGCGCTCTGATAGCGCACTTCGATATCCGAGTGCAGCGCTTTGCGAATGATCTTCTCAAACTCGGGCGGAACATCGTTCCGATACTTTTCGAGCGCCGGCACTTTATTTTTGCGCACCTGCTGGAGCGTCTCGACGTCGGTCTCACCGAGAAAGAGACGCTCGCCCGTGAGCATTTCCCACATCAAAATGCCGATCGCGAAAATATCGGTGCGGGCATCGACCTCCTCACCGTGAGCTGCTTCGGGGGAAAGATATCCGAATTTACCCTTCACGATGCCGGGATCGGTGGTCTCGACCTGGCTTTTCGCCTTGGCGAGCCCGAAGTCCGTAATCTTCACCTCGCCTTCGCGCGAGAGCAAAATGTTGGGTGGGCTGATGTCGCGATGCACGATCGAAAGATGCTGGTTCTTTTGATCTTTCTTCGAGTGCGCGTGTGCGAGCCCCTTGCAGATTTCAAGGGCGATGAACGCTGCTTCTTCGGGCGGCATCGTGCGACCCTCGTCGCTAATGCGCTCGATGATATTCTTGAGGTTGGTGCCGTCGACGAACTCCATCACGATGAAGTAGGTGCCGTTGGCCAGACCCAGGTCGAAGACCTGCACGCAATTCGTGTGATTGAGGTGCAGGCTGACCTTGGCCTCATCCAGGAACATGCGCACGAAGCGTTCGTTCTTGGTCAGATTGGGCAGAATTCGCTTGATGGCGACGAGCTTCTCGAAGCCCTGCAGGCTCGTCGAGTTGGCCTTGAACACCTCCGCCATACCGCCCGCGTCGATGCGTTCGATGACGTGATATCTTTGTTCGGCCATATCGAATTCCTGAACGTCCCTGGAGACCGGGCATGATCGCCCTTACCGGGCGAGTATAGACCTGCATGAGTGAGGTGTCATGTTTCTTGCGCGGGGTTCTATTGCCGGAATCGTTCGTCGAGGGGATTGGTGGCGGTTTCGTCGGCTGCAGGTTTCAGTCCCAGCACGCGATAGATGTCGACGTGCTCGGCCTTGCCTTTGAGTTTGGTCGGCGGAAGCTTCTCGAGGTTGAGCAGGTATCCCACCTCACGGAACGTGTTCTCGCCGATGAGCACTTCGCGTGGTCCTGCGGTCGAACAGAACCGAGCGGCGGTGTTCACGGTGTCTCCCATGACCGTGTACTCCATGCTCTTCGTCGATCCCATGTAGCCCGCAACGACTTCGCCGGTATTCAGCCCGATGCCGATCTCGAATCCGCCTACCCCGTTTTCGCGTTGCTCAGCATTAAATGTTTCCATCAGCTGCTGCATCTCGATGGCCGCCCGGACTGCTCTCTCGGCATCATCGTCGCGCGAGATCGGAGCACCCCAGATCGCCATGATTTCGTCACCGACGAATTTGTCGAGCGTGCCCTCGTATTTGAAGATCACATCGACCATGAGTTCAAAATACTCATTGAGCAGGTTGACAACCTCCTGGGGAGCCATGCGCTCGCTGATCGAGGTAAATCCGCGGATATCGGCAAACATCACCGTGGCGTGGCGCAATTCACCGCCTTTCTTAATGTCGAGTCGACCGGTCACCACCTCTTCGACGAGCTGTGGCGAGAGCAGGCGATGCAGCTTCTCACGCATCACGATCTCGTCTTCCATCTTCAAGAGCAGCTTGTGATGACGGATCATCAGTGCTGCCTGTCGGGCAAAACCGGTGAGAATCTGCAGGTCTTTTTCGGTGAAGGCACCGCTGGCGATCTTGGAGTCGAGGTGAATGACGCCAAGCACGCTCTCATCGTGCATCAGCGGAACGCTCATCGTACTTCGGATTTGTTCCAGAATGATCGAGTGACTGCCGGCAAATCGCGAATCCATCATCGCGTCGCTCGAGAGGATGGCTTGCTTCTCCTCCATAATTTCGCTGAGGATCGTCTGGCTGATACGCACGTTTTCGGTGTTTGCATCACCGGCTTTGGACTTCACCACCATCGGGACGAGGTGCTTCACACCGTCCATCTTCAGTAGGATGACCCCTCGGTCGGCCGGGAAGATCTCGAACGCTTTGGTCAGAATCTTGTCGAGCAGGACGTCGAGGTCCATCTCGATGCCGATCGACTGGCTCAGCTCGTGAGAAATCCGCAGCTTTTCGTAATCGCGTCGCAACGCCTTTTCGTTGCTGACCTGACCTTCGGGTAGAAATTTACCGTCATCGCGATCGGCCATCCGGCTTCGGATGTGGGTCTCGATATTGTCTGTGTGAATGGTGACCTTGCCAGCGAGCGGGTCGGTCTGGGTCTCTGCGTGAAAGACAATCTCTGAGGAACCTACCGTAATGCGGTCACCGTTCTGGAGGCGATGATTGTCGCGCACGAGAACGCCATTGACATACGTCCCGTTGCGGCTTCCTGCATCGCGGACGGCATAATGCCCATCGGCCTGTCGCTCGACGATCGAATGTTGTTTGGAGACCACGCGATCCAGAACTTGCAGGTTCTGATCGGGGTGTCGCCCGATGGTCGAAACGGCACCGAGGATATGCTCGTGAACGCGCCCCCGGCTATCAACGTACGTCAGCTTGGCCATTCCTCGAATCTACACTTCTTGGACTCGCTCGGTTTGCCCCCTAAACTTAGAGCGCAGAACGCCGCTCTGCAAACCCAAACCCGGGTTCGTCACGGGAATGTGACGAGAGGTGAGGCCAGTTCCAATGGTGTGTGTGCTATGACCGATCTTCCGAAAGTCCTGCTGGTCGACGATGAGGTGGCTCACCTCAAGACCCTCGAGCGCCTCTTCCAGAAAGAGGGATACGACGTTCTCGCCGCAGAGGGAGGCCAGCAAGCGCTCGATCTGGCGCGCGAGGAGCCGATCAATCTCGTCATCACCGACCTGATGATGCCCGACCTCGATGGAATGGATCTGCTCAAATTGGTGCGCACGATCAAGCCCGAAGTCGAGGTGATTTTGATGACTGCGTTCGGCACCGTCGAGCGCGCCGTCCAGGGCATGAAAGAAGGCGCCTATGATTTCATCACCAAGCCCATCAAACGCCAGACGATCGTCAAGTCCGCACGGCAGGCCCTCGAGAGGCAGGCGCTCGTCGCAGAAAACCGCGAACTCAAGGCACAGCTTGCGCAACTGACGAATCAACGAAGTATCGTCGGACAGTCGGCACCGCTGCGTGAAGCTCTCGACCTCGTCCATCAGGTCGCTGCGAGCGATGTCACCGTTTTGCTCACCGGCGAGTCGGGCACGGGAAAGGAGCTCTTTGCTCGGATGATCTACGAGAAGAGCGACCGAGCGCAAAAACCGTTGATCGCCGTCAATTGCGCTGCGCTCCCTGAATCCATCCTTGAGAGCGAGCTCTTTGGCTACGAAAAGGGAGCATTCACCGGTGCGAATCAGCGAAAATTAGGTCGCTTCGAGGCGGCGGATGGCGGAACGATCTTCCTCGACGAGATCGGTGAGATGTCGACGAAGGTTCAGGTGAAATTGCTTCGCGTTTTGCAGGACGGAGTTTTCGAGAGACTCGGGTCCAATGAAACC
>CAYFTY010000433.1:0-4598 GCA_964346045.1 uncultured Bradymonadales bacterium
ATCGACACGCGGCACGGCCAGTTTCATGAAGCCTATGTCGAGCGAGTAGAAACACGAGCGACACCGAATGTCGTTGAGCACCACTCCTTCGACAAGCGACGGTTCATCGTCATCGGGCTCGGGTGGACCGGCGACCCCGAGCGCAACGAGCAGGTCGATCTCACCACCCTCGCTCTCGGGGATCGTCATATTCACGCCGCCGGATTGAACGGCGATGTCATAGAGTTCGAGACGACGCGTCAAGAGCGAGAGCGGATTTAACGAAGCGTCGACTTTCTCGGCGAGGATGATGTCCTTTCCCTCGAGTCCGAGGCTCACATCAAAGACGTGCAGCCTCGTCAACGTGGCATCAAAAGAGATTTGTCCGACAGCAACATCTCCGGGCAGTCGTGCGTTGAGGTTGCGCTCGAGCGTATCAACGAAGAGATTGGAGTTCAGATAAAGATAGAGGAGTGCATACACCGTCACCAGAAAGGCAGCCGGCACGAAGAAAATCACAGGAATCTTAATGCGACTCCTGTAGACCTTAACTTCGATGTCCTGCATCAACATGGGTAGATTCCCCGGGCATATGCACACAGTGACCCGATGATGTTTATAGCACAGCATTCACGCAGCACGCACTTTCTGGCGATTTTAGCCTCGGCCGCACTATGTCTTGGTATCGCCGGCTTCGGCTGCTCCCTGAGTGACGACGATCCCAATACGGCTGCGCGCAGTATCGGCTCCGCAGACGTCCCCGACCGTGATCTTGAACTGATCGCCAACTCGGGAACATTTCGTTCGGTCACCGAAAATGAAGCGCGCTTGCGCTCTTCGGCCCCCGTGCTGCGTCTCGGGGTGCAGGCTGGAAACGACGCCGAAGGAACGTACACGGTCGACGTCGAGAACGTGCATCCAGCGACGAGGATCCGTGTACTCTCGGTGAGCTTTCCTGACGCCTCACAGATCGAGGGATGCCCGACCGCCCAGCGTGAGAGCATCCCCTGTGCCGACGCCGAAGACGCCATCGGCGAGCCGTGCGCCGTGCCCGCCGATTGCGTGGCCGGTCTGACCTGCCTCCAATCGAGCTGCCAGCCCGCGACTTCGTTTGCCTTTTGCACGCCGCCTCCATCAGAGCGCGGCCCGGATCAAGAGACCTCGCTAGAGCTCACGTTGGACGTTGAGCCCTGCACCTCCATTCAATACGGAGTCGAACTCACCCCAGCAGAGGAAGTCGCCCCGCTACGTTTTGCAGCGATTGGCTCAACGGAATCTCTCGGCAAACTAGACGAGGCCGTGCAGGCCGCCCGCAGTGAGGGGGAACTCGACTTCGTAGCCGTGCTCGGCGAGAACGTCGAAGACGCTTCGGTCGAGGGCGTGGATGCGCTCGCCGACACCCTGCGAGATACCGGTGTGCCCATCGTATATGTCGCGGGGGGCGAAGCCGTGTCGTTCGACAACGGAGCATACACGCTTCGTAAACTCGGCCCCCACGACCAGGCCTTCGCTGTCAAAGGAGTGCGTTTTGCCACGGTCTTCACCGCTCAGCGCGAACTGGGGAATCGCGGACTGCAACGGCTCGAGACCTTCCTGCGGCAAGTCGAGCGTCTGGGCGACGGACCGGCCATCGTGCTCACACATACCGTCCCGATCGACCCGAATGGCGTCCGCAATCAGGGATTCAAGAACCGAACTGAAGGTGCCCGCATGATGTCTCTTCTGCGCGAATTCGACATCGACTATCTCTTCAGCGGACGAATCCCGGCAAACGAGAGCGAAAAGATCGCCGATATCGAAGCGTGGATCACCTCGGCCGAGACGACCCTCATCCGCACGAATGCGAGCTACCTCGAGGTCACCGCAGCACCAGCCTCAGAGCAAGAAAGCCGCACCATCTCGGTGCGGCGAATCCAGTTCTAAATTTGGCCGGTTCCTACATTCCGCTGATGTCTTCCGTGCAGACCGTTCCCGTCGGGAAACACATATCGGTGTCGCTCGAACACACGTCTGAGAGACAATCCGAAGAAAACGTGCAGGCGCCCGAATCAGATTTCGCGATACAGACCTCGTTGCAATACTGGTCGTAGGGGCACTCGTCACCGAAGACGCATTCATCGCCCTCACCCACTCGCGCTACGCATGTGCCAGCGTCGTCGAGCGAGCCAATGTCGCACCATAGTCCCGGCGCGCAGAGGTTCGAGAAGAGATTACAGGGCTGCCCTTCCTGGTAGAGGAATTTGGTGGGGCTACAGGTGCCTTCGTTGCAGAAGAAACCGATATCGCATTTTTCGAAATCGTTGCAGGCATCGCCTTCTACGTTCCAAGTCTCGCACTGCATCGTCCCTACGTTGCAGTACTCGTCGAGCGTACATGTGGTGTCACCGCAACCTTCACCGGATGGGTCATTATTACGGCAGCTTCCAGCGCAGACGTCTGCGAAATTGTTATTGCAAAAAGTTCCGATCCCGCAGTCGGCATTCGAGAGACAGGCGTCGCGATTGCCGACATTACCGGTGAGCGCATTCTGGCAGGCCTGCGACTGCGACCGCGGCGCGTCGAAGGCGATGGCAGCGCGGACACAGTCCTGCATCTCGAGATCCGAGATACACTGAGCAGTGACATTGCTATCAAACGAGGCGCGCCCATTGGTGACCGCGTCGGCGAATCGGCCTGGATCGTCCTCAGCAACCAGCCGTGCGACGCACTCTCCAACAGTGCCCACGCGGTTCACGTTCAGACGTGTAAATGTATTGGGGTTGTCGCGGCACTCGAAAATGCGCGTGCAGTGCGCCACGTACATATCGTGCACGAAACCTTCGACCTCGCCGCTCGGACGCATTGGAATCGTCCCCTCGTAATCCCGATCATCCGCTTCGGGCTCGGTGTCGTAGATGTCGGGCGTGGAGTTGTTTCCGACGTTGTTCGTCGTGTTGTTCTGGTTATTCGTGTTGTTCGTGTTGTTCTGGTTGTTGCCATTATTCGTGTTGTTGGTGGCGTTGTTCTCGTTGTTCTCGTTATTTGCTGTGTTGTTATCGCCACCGTTATTGGCATTGACCAGATTGGCCTCATTGTCACTGCAAGCAAGTGCAAAGAGTACCATCAGGCAGAGGATTCCGTATCTCATGAGGCTCTCATCACGTGAGGAAAGTGCATTGTAGAGAGTCTAACCGGAACCCGGATCTAGATCCAAGTGGTCAGTCGGATATGGACATATTTGCCACGACCTTGTTGCCCTTCTGGTGCAACACGACGGTCATGAACCTGCCCTGGCGGGCGAACTGCAGCATCCGAGACTCCGCTTTGCCCTCAAACTCCACATGCTCTCGGACCTTGCCCATCATCTGGTCGGCTTCGGTCGGTTCCCAACCACGCTTGGCCAGTGAACGCCGGTAGAAGAGGGCCGTGTCGTCGAGTCCTCGAGACATGCCTGCGTACGAAGCGCTCTGGTAGGGTCGCTTCGAGTCGAGACTTTCGAACGAATTGAGACGAATGCACCCGGGACACGATGGGAATTCAGTCGATGCATTCACATCACCCTGCCGACCGCCAAAATCCATCTTTTTGTAGTCGAAATTACCGTCCGACCAGACGGAACTCACGAGTGTCTCAGGACCGTCGCGGTCGATGGTAATGTGACGGAATCCCTCGAAGAGCTCTTCGAATTCCTCGGGGTTGTGGTCGCGCCATACGGCTCGAAGATCATCGCCGGATTCGGCATGCGCCGTCAGGTCCATTCCGCCCAGCACGATGTGGTCTTTTTCCATCACCATCGGCACCACGCCGCCTTCGAATGCGTCGAGCCCAATCGTATCCCAGTCGTCGCCGTAGCCCTCGGAATAATCATCCCGGTTGAGACCGTGCTCGTGGAACTTCCGCAGGTAGTCTTGCATGACCCGCTGGGGCTCGTCCTGATGCACCTTCGTCGAAAAGTAGACGAGATTACCGTTCACATCGAGAGGCCACGGCTCATCGTGGCCGAGGTCTTCGAGTGCACTCGCCATCTTCTCATGGCTCGCTTTGGGTGCGAAATCGAGGGCGATGATATCGGCCTCGGACTCGCGCACCTCAGCATCAGGCGTAAAGACACCGACGGCAAAGGCGATGCCCAGAATCGTCGCACCTGTGAAGAGGAGTTTTGCGAACGTTTTCATGATTTCTCGATTCATGGCCGGGTTCCTCATCTTGGAAATCCGAGGTCAGGTGCACTTCCGCTTCCGCCGGGATAGGGCTGGTCCCATGCAATACCGAGGACTTCGGCGTAGGGGTCGTGACTCTCCATGGTCAGACGCACGATGCCTGTCGGCACGGCAGACGCCTCGAAGCCTGTCAGCGGGAATGGCGGCACGAGTGTGTTGTACGCGGCGCGCGAGGTCACGTCCCATCCAAGGACCGACGTACTATCGTCGGCCCATGCTCCCACGGCTCCATAGCGTTGTCCGGCCGCGATCGCAGGCCTCGTTCCCGAGCCCGAGATAAGGCCGTTGAGCACTCCGAGCGCTCCGCCTCCGGTGCCCGAGAAATTGCCGACCTGTTCGTCGACCAGGTCCCGAGCGTATTCGGAATCGCCGAGTATATCCTGCGAATTCATCGTCACGTGGCCTTCGACGTATCGAAAG
>CAYFTY010000434.1:0-4581 GCA_964346045.1 uncultured Bradymonadales bacterium
AGCACCTGATTATAGGTCGCGATCGCCTCATTCACATCTTCGAGCCGTTCTTCGAAGATCTGGGCAATACGGAATCGGATCTCGACGATCTGGTCTGGATCGTATGTCGATTCAGCCTTTCGTCGGAGAATGTCGACGAGCGCTTCCCACCGATCGTAGGCCTGATAGATTCGCTCGAGGCTCTCGATGGCGAGAAGGTCAGATGGGTCGATATCGAGAATGCTTTTGTACGCCTCAATCGCATCATCGACCTGGCCCATCTGCATCTCGTAGAGTTCACCGAGCTTTCGCCAGATCTCGATCTGTTCATCAGGATCCATCGTGAGCTTCACGCGCTCCTGGAGAATATTCGAAAGTTCCGGCCAGGCGCTGATCTCTCGATAGAGCTCCTCGAGCGTCGTCATCACGTCGACGTTGTCGGGCTCGATCATCAGTGCACGACGTAGATGGTAGACCGCGTCATCGGGCTGGCTCATTTCGTCGGCAAGCCATCGGCCGACCTTCTGATGCAGATCGGCGGCTTCCACCGTCTCTTCCATTTCCTGCAGGACCTCCTGGACTTCGGCTACGAGCTCGGCCCACTGTCCGGTCTGTGACGCCAGTCGTTCGAGATTGGCCAGCAGGGTCTCGTTATCGCTGGTCTCAGGGCGGAACGCGGTCACGAGCACGAGGAAAGCACCCTCGAGCTGCTGTAGATCGTTCTCGAACACAGATGCCGATTGCCGACGTGCCTCGAGGAACGCCTCGGGGTCGTCAGCACGATTGTCGGCACGGTCGAGATAGAGCGCAGCCAGAGCCTGATAGGCCTCTGGCGTCGCTTGCTCGCGATAGATGTTTTCGAGCGCAATACCTGCGTCTTCATTGAGCGGATCGAGCTCGAGCACCAGCTCGTAATACTGGGCTGCACGCCCGGCATCCATGACTCGTTCCTGCCAGATATTCGCGATGCGGAGCAACAACTCCACCCGCTCGAAGTGGTCGTCGATGGTATCGAGCTTGAGCTCGAGTACCTGAGCGGCCTCTTCCCAACGGGCTTCCTGCAAGAAGAGTTCTTCGAGCGCGTGAATCGCCTCGTCATTCGTCGAGTCGCTGCTGATGACGTGTTTCCACGCTTCAATCGCCTTCTCAGGCTGCATCAACTCCTGGCCTTGCAGACGACCAAGCTCTTTCCAGAACTCGACCCTCTCTTCATTTCCTACGCTGTCGTGGTCGATCAACCGATAGAGAATGTCGGCCAGCTCGGTCGGTTCAGCCAATCGGCGGTGAATTTCGCGAAGCGCCATCAAGGCTTCGAGATGCATTGGATCGATTTGCAGGACCTCTTTCCACGCATCGAGAGCCTGACCATCGTTTGCGAGCTTCTCGTCGAAGATCACACCCAGCTGCTCCCAAAGCCCGAGTGTCTCTGAGGGCTCATGCGTCAGCTCTACCTCACGTTCGAGAACCGTGACCAGATCCTGCCAGCGCTCTTCGTTGCGATAGAGACGTCTCAGATTCTGAAGCGCCGCCCGGTCTTCGTTACGTATCGAGAGGACTCGATTCCAGAGGTCGACGGCCTCCGCGGGTCGCTCGAGCATTTCCTCGGCGATCTGAGCCATCTGACTGTAAATTTGAGCCTGTTCGTCGGGCTCGTCGACCACATCGGACTCGCTCTCGAGAATCTCGTAGAGGTCGACCCAGCGCTGCTGCTGGTAGAAGATCTGCTCGAGCATCTTCAACGACCGCAGATGAGCAGGTTGGACATCCAAAACGGTGCGATAGGTATCCACCGCACGCTCCAAATCCTGGAGCTGATTCTGATAGATCTCTGCGAGTCTGAAATTCAGCTCAATGATCTCGTCCTCGTCGTACACTCCCTGAAGGCGCCGCGAAATGATGTCGGCCAGTTCTTCATGTCGCATCTGGGTTTCGTAGATGCGGTCGAGCGCGGCAAGCGCCTGAGGCTCACCCTCATCGAGTTCGAGCACGTTCAAGTAGGCATTTTCGGCCTGGTCGATCATGCCGAGTTCGCGATCAAAGATCTGAGCCAACGCGAGATAAATACGCATCGACGATTCTTCACCGATCTGCGGACTATCGAGCGCATCAATGAGCAGCTGCGCCGCGGGCTCCCAATTCTGGGTTTCGCCCGCGATTCGCATCAAGTCTTCGATCGTCGCCTCATCATCGGGCTTTTCAGCCAGGGCACGTCCATACGAGGCGAGCGCGCTCTCGAGGTCGTCGAGCTCGTTGACGAAGGTATTCGCGACGAGCTTCCAGATGTCGAAACGCTCCTCGGGTTCGTCGACCATTTCGAGTCGCTGCACGTAGATTTCGACCAGCTTTTCGTGCTCACCGCGGCTCGTGTAGTGCGGCTCTAGAATCGCGGCGACCTGCTGGACGGCCTGCCCCGACATGAACATCTGCTCGAGAGACTGAATCGCCTGAGGATTCTCGGGCTCGTCCATCAGAATGTTCTGATACACCGAGAGGGCTTCCTGCTCGTCTTCGAGTGCGCTCTGAAAGAGCTGGCCCAGACGTAGTCTGAACTCGAGCGCCTGTTCGGGATCGGTGGTATTCATGATCCGAGTCCGCAGGATATCAGCGAGATTCTCCCATTCTCCTTCACGTTGATAGAGGCGGTCGAGCGCGATGATCGCGGCTTCGTCTGCCGGCTCCATTTCGAGCACGTTGTTGAAACGCTCAATGGCGGATTGCGGCTCGTTCAATTCCTCTTCGTAAATCCGCGCGATCCGGATCTGCAGGGTGCGAATCGCTGCAAAATCGCTCGTCTCTTCGATTCCCTCATCGAGTTTTTCGATGAGTGACGGCCATGCGTCGAGCTGTGCAGTGATGCGCTCGAGCGTGTTGATCGTCTCTTCGCGCCCGGGCTCGACCGCCAGCGCACCGACATAGGTTTCGAATGCGGATTCGAGGTCATGGAGCTGATGCTCGTAGGTCGAGCCAACCTCTCCGTAGAGTGTGATTTTGCGTTCGGGATCGCCGCTCGCCTCGATCAGCAGATTGTAGATGTGAATCAGCTTCTCCCACTGCCCCGATTCACGATAGATCGGCTCGAGTACTTCGGCGGCCATCGCTTCGTGCTCACCCTCGGTTATCAGGGATTCGAGCGCTTCGGTCGTTGGAGTGTGCTGCGGATTCTCCTCGAGCACGCTGCGATAGGTCTCGATCGCCTTGGTGATGTCGTAGAGATGGTTCTCCCAGAGCTGGCCGATGCGATATTTCAGGTTCCACGACTCTTCGGGAACCGAAGTGAGCATCAGCTCTGCGTCCAGGGTCTCGAGCAATTCGTTCCACTGCTCGGTCTCTTCATAAAGTTCATCGAGCTGAACCCATGCCTGTACTTCACCGGGTTCGATTTCGAGCACTTTGCGGAACACGTCGATAGCGTCGTGCGGCTGCTCGAGTGCTTCGCGATGAATGGCTCCCATCGCGTAATAGAGGTCTTTGCGAGCCTCGTCGTTGGTGGCCAGGTCGACCTTGCGGCCGTAGATGCCCAGAAGCTCCTCCCACATCTCTTCTTCGGCATAGAGCTGCTGCAGACTCTCAATGGCATGCTCGTTCTCGGGATCGAGTTCGAGCGTGCGCACAAAGACATCGATCGCATCGTTGGGCTGCTCGAGGATATCACGATAGAGCTGGCCGGCCTGGTGAAGCAGTTGAACCCGTTCGTCACCGTCGTCGACGAGTTCGGCTTTGGTCGTGAGAACACCGACCAGATTCGACCAGTCCTGCGTCTGTCGGTAGATATTCTCGAGCTCGACGACCGTCTCGAGATCGCTCGGGAAGAGCTCGAGAACTTCGTGCAAACGATCGTTGGCGGCCTGCAGATTGCCTTCTTTGCGATAGGTGTCTGCGGCACGCCGCAACATCTCGCGTTGCGTTTCCGGTTCGTCTTGCTCCTGCGCTTCACGCTCGAAAACCTCGACGAGTCGTTCTGAAGCCCCCATCCTGGCGGCCAGCCTGTAGAGCGCATCGATGGTCGTCTGGTTGTCGACATCGAAGTGAAACGCCTGGGCGTAGGCGTCAAACGACGCACTCGCATCGTGTCCGCGATCTTCGTGAAGAGCGCCCACGCGATGCAGGAGTTCGACTTTATGCGCAGCATCGTCTGAGGTCTGCACCTGAACCTTCAGGGCTTCAATCAGCTCTTGCCAGGCATCTTGTTCGATATAGAGCGGCTCGAGAATCAGGCTGATACGTTCCCGTGGAGCCGACTCATTGAACATCAAGCGCTCGAGCGCATCGAGCGCGGTCTCGTTGCTCGCCTCGTCTTCGAGGACACTTTCGTAGAGGTCTACGGCTCGTTCCCACTGGTCGAGATGACCCTCGAGCACGGCGGCCAGCGGTTCGAGCCCGCCAATGGGCGCGCGAACGAGGACGGACCAACCAGGGTCGTCGTCATCGACAACTACGACTCGTTCACCTTCAATCTCGTGCAGTATCTGCTCGAGCTCGGGGCGGTCGTCGACGTTTATCGCAACGACGTCCTGACCGCGCACCAGGTGTGGGACGACCGGCCGACCCACGTATTGCTGTCACCCGGGCCGGGGCGCCCCGCGGACAGCGGTGCGTGCCAGA
>CAYFTY010000435.1:0-4576 GCA_964346045.1 uncultured Bradymonadales bacterium
GGAACTTTCCCCGCAAGACTCGCCACGTTCACGATGAAGCCGCCGCCCCGCTTTTTGAGGTGCGGAAGCGCGAGACGCGAGAGCACGAGCGGACCACGCAGGTTCACATCGACCATGGTCGAAATCTCTTCGGCGCTACGTGTATCTAGCGGCCCCCGAAAGTGCGCACCTGCGTTGTTGACCAGCCCATCGAGCCCGCCAAAACGCTCGACCGTCTTTTCGAGAGCGTCGGCCATCGCCTCGTTATCGGACACATCGACCGAGAGAATCAGCGAGCGCTCGAGGCTTTCGGCAGCTTCTTCGAGTGGCCCAAGACGACGCGCGACCAGCACGACATTCGCCCCTGCCCCATGAAATGCATGCGCCGTAGCGCGACCTACACCGAGTGAAGCGCCGGTGATGAAAATCGTTTTATTCTCGAAGTCGTTGCCCATGGAGCCTCCTGAAAGTCTCAGTCACCCTACGCCTCGCCGGGCGCAGGCCGCAACCGACTCAGTGCATCCATTCTGCGAGCGCATCGACGATCTCGACCGCCCGCGTCTTCTGAATATTATGCCCCCCGGTATCAAATCCGAGCCTCGGACCCTCGGGCAGCAATTGCGAGACCTCTTCAGAGATTTCGGGCTCGATCAGACGGTCGTCCTGCGCCCATGCAACAGCCGTCGGTACCTGGACCGCCCGCAGCCGCTCGCGGTGCGTCTCAAAGTCAAAGCGCGAGAGGATTTCGATGGTACGACGCGCCTCGCAGCGATCGACATTCTTGAATCCAAAGCGCTCGAATCCCTCGACGAGTTTGCGCTCGACCAAGCGGCCCGCGAGCGGCACCGATAGCCCTGCCTTGATCACGTTCGGGCTTGGAAATCGCAGAAATCCTCGGTGCTTTCTCATGCCGAGCGGAGCCAGCATCACGAGCCCCCGCACTGCGCTCGGACGGCGATTTGCAAATGCCGCAGCGAACACGCTGCCAAAGGAATGACCGGCCACCCAAACCGGTTTGCCGACCTCCTGAACGATGCTCTGCAGATAGGCGATGGTCTCGTCGATGCTCGGCTCCCAGACGGGCTGCGCTCGTCCAAACCCTGGCAAGTCGACACGAACGAGCCGAAACCGCGCGTCGAGCGCCCCGGCCAGCCACCGAAAATCACGCACGCTTCCGGGCAGCCCATGAATGGCGAGTAAAATCGGGCCGTCGCCCTCGTCGGTCCACGAGCCCCACGAGGTCACAATTTCGGGTGGATCAATGGGTTTCTCTGGAGTCATGTCATTCTCAGAAAATCTCGGGGGTCGCTTCGAGCGTCGTGGTGTCCACGCTCTGGAGTAGCTCGCAATGACGACGCGTTTTAGGGAGTTCCCATCGGAAGAAATAACGACACGCGTGAAGCTTTCCGCGGTAGAAATTCTGGTCCGAGCTACTCGCGTGCTCGAGAGCTTCTGCCGCCTTGCGCGCCTGCTCGAGCCACATCCATGCGATGACCGTATGCCCCATCAACTCGAGATACACCGAAGCATTGGCGAGGTAGGTGCGGATTTCGCCATTCATCGCCACTCCGATCAGCTTCATCGTGGTCTTGGTGGCGCTGTCGAGAGCCGCGTCGAGCTCAGTGGCGTAGTCGCGCAATGAGTCGATGCCCCGCGCGGCTTCGATCGAGGCCTTGATCCGATCGACGAGCAATTGCATCCCACGGCCGTCTTTCATCGTGACTTTACGCCCCAGCAGGTCGAGCGCCTGAATTCCATTGGTCCCCTCGTGAATCGGGTTGAGCCGATTGTCGCGATAGAATCTCTCGACCGGATAGTCGCGCGTGTAGCCGTAGCCTCCGAGCACCTGTATCGCGAGATGGTTGGCCTCGAGACACCACTCAGACGGCCACGCCTTGGCGATCGGCGTCAGAACATCGAGCAAGAGGAGCGCTTCTTCGGCGTTGATCTCGGCCCTCCCCTCGTCGACCAGCCTTGCGCAGTAGAGCCCGAGCGCGAGCGCCCCTTCGACATAAGACTTTTGCGCGAGGAGCATCCGTCGCACATCTGCATGCTCGATGATCGGCACCTGCTCGCTCGCCGGATCCTTCTGGTCGGGATGGCGTCCCTGCGGTCTTTCACGGGCGTAATCAAGCGAGTGCAAATAGCCTGTGTAACCCAGCATCGTCGCCCCGAGCCCGACCCCGACGCGCGCCTCGTTCATCATGTGGAACATATAGCGCAGGCCGTGATGCGGCTCGCCGACGAGATAGCCCACACAATCGCCATTTTCGCCAAAATTGAGCACCGTATTCACCGTGCCGCGATAGCCCATCTTATGGTTTAGACCGGCCAGTGAGACATCGTTCGACTCGGCCGGATTGCCGTCTTCGTCGAGCCGATAACGCGGCACGATGAAGAGCGAGATTCCTTTGACACCCGGCGGGCCTCCCGGAATCTTGGCGAGCACCAGATGCACGATATTCTCGCTCAACTCGTGTTCGCCCCCTGAGATCCACATCTTGTTGCCGACGATATCGTACGCCCCGTCCTCTCTGGGCGTCGCACGCGTGCGAATATCCGAGAGGGACGAGCCAGCCTGTGTCTCCGAGAGACACATCGTGCCAAAGAAACGCCCTTCGAGAAGGGGCTTTAAGAAACGCTCCTTCTGCGCGTCGTTCGCGTACTCGGCAAGCAGATTTGCAGCGCCGATATTCAGGAGTGGGTAAGCGGCGGTGGCGGTGTTCGCAGCGTAGAAGATCGCCAGATAGGCCTGGGTCACGGTGTAGGGCAGATTCATGCCACCGAGTTCTTCGTCGAAGGGCGCCTGCTGAAAACCGGCCTGCAAGAACGCGTCGATCGCGTCTTTGACCTGAGGAATCAAATGAACGCGCTCTCCATCCCAATGAGGTTCTTCATGATCGAGCTCTGCGGCATGCGTCTGGAACTGCTCTTCGGCCACCCGCAGGGCGGTTTCAATGATGGCTTCGAAGGTCTCGCGGTCGTGACTTTCAAAAGGCGCGAGGTCGCATAAACGCTCGACTTCGAGCATTTCGTAGAGCAGAAATTCGAGATCTCGCTTGCGCACGATATGAGGCACGACGACTCCGTGGGGTAGGTTACTGTCTTTGATGCACAAGGCCCGTGGCGAATTTCACAGGCCAGATGGGATCGAGTTCATTTTGCATGGACTCGAGGAGATTGAAATCGTTTTTTCTCGTGCAGCATCCAAGGGAAAACGGGCACTGGACATGAGTTACGCTAAGCCCAACGCGTACGACCGATCTGGGTCGGGCCTGCGCGAGATTAGCGAATGCCTCGTGGCTTTGCACCCGTCGAATAGCCTCTTGCGAGATCACTCCAGGATGTGTTTAGAAGGTCGTCTATGAAATGTTTCGCTCTAGCAATCCTCGCATTGATGGTCGCGTGCGGCGGAAATCCCCCCCGCGACACTGCTCCCGACGAGATGAAAAATCCGCTCGCGACGGCCTGCCAGGGTGGCGCCGTCAAGAGTTGTCTGATGGCCGGAGACGACGCCGAAAACCGAGGCGATCTCGATGCCGCCGTCTCATTTTACAGCAGGGCCTGCGACCTCGGCGAGAGCAATGGATGCTTGCTCGCCGGTGGATTACTGATCCAACGCAATGAGACCCGGCAGCAGGGACTCGAGCTACTCGAATCAGTCTGCGAATCTGGAGATCCGACAGGCTGTTATGGCGCCGGGCTCGTACTCAACGGAGACCTCGGGGGGCCGTCGAGCCCATCCGACGCCCTCGCATTCTTTGCTCGAGCATGCGACGCGGGTCTCGCCGCGGGCTGCGGAAAACTCGGACTCCTCTACCTCGAGGGAGCCGGGGTCGAACAAGACCAGAACCGCGGAGTCTCTCTCATCGAGGGTGCCTGTCAACGCGGTGACGGCGCCTCTTGTTTCCAACTCGCCCGCCGCGCATCGGAGGCCGGCCAGCAAAACGAGGCGGTCAGCTACTATCGAAATGCCTGCCTGGCTGGCGAAGGGCTAGGCTGTACCCATCTGGGCTTCGCGTACGCCGAGGGCGAGGGGGTTGAGATGTCGCCCTCGTCGGCTCGTGACTATTTCGGTCAGGGCTGCACTGCCCCCTCACCCGACCCGAGAGGATGCACCATGCTCGGATGGTCTGAGTGGTCGGGTATCGGCGGCGAGACAGCGACGCGAGAAGGCAAAAGCCGATTAGAAAAAGCCTGCGAAGTCGACGGTCTGGCCTGTTATTACCTCGCCCGAATCGCCAGGAGTCAGGGCGAGCTCGCTCTCACCGAGAAACGAATCGAAGACGCCTGTGCGCTCACCCCGAGCATGTGCGAATGGTTCCAGCAAGACATCCAGGGACGTTGACGCAAATGGTTTTGCGAATCAAACCCCCGACCTTTCGCATCTATCGTCCAGCAAGGATAAAGGACCTCTAATCCCAAAAAGGAAGAAACATGAAGAAGATATGTCTATTGGTGCTGGTCACGGCATTCGTGTCGGTGGCCTGCAAGAGCGAAATTGACAACAAACCAGCCGCGACCGTCAACGAGGCGGCCGAAGCCGAGCCCGCGAAGGAAGAAGCCAAAGAAGACGAAGGTGCTGCCGAGGCCGACG
>CAYFTY010000436.1:0-4571 GCA_964346045.1 uncultured Bradymonadales bacterium
GGGGTTCGAAGATGGATATCGCTCGTACCGAGCGATGCCCGACGAGGGTTTGATTCGCCTCTTTTCGATCCACGAAGCGACCACGATGCTGGGCTTTTTCGAGCACCGAAATCCCGAGTACGTCGAAATCGCTAGGGAAACGCTCGAGCGATTGCGCTGACCGCTCCGCGCCCACGCGCGCTTGAAACTCGCCCCTCCCCAAGTCATCATATTGAGGGCATCATTCGACCAACCGAGCAGGGCTCATGTCTGCGGATACCACACCGACCAACCAGAAGTTGGAATCACCTCCCCTGATTCTTGCTCCGGGTGTGGTCCTTCATGATCGGTGGAGGCTCGATCGATGCGTCGCGTCGGGGGGCTATGGGGATGTCTGGTCGGCGCAGGACCTCGATGAAGATGAGCGCACCGTCGCGATCAAGATCCTGCGTACCGACGCCGGCAATAATGACCCGAGCGCTCTGGCGAGGATGCGTCTCGAGGCCGAGATCCTCGTCAGAGTCGAGCATCCGAATATCGTCAAAGTCTACGGTTTCTACGAGGGGAGCTACGGTCCATTCGTCGTGATGGAGTTGCTCGAAGGCCATGCAATCGACCAGGTGCTTCGCACGCACGGGCCGGCCGATCCTGACGCTCTGGCGCCTGTCGTACACCAGCTACTGCTTGCTCTTCAGGCCGCTCACGATCAGAAGGTGCTGCATCGAGATTTGAAACCCGAGAATATCATCCTCGAAGAGCGGCCTGATGGTGCTCGCGTGCCAAAGCTCATCGATTTCGGGATTGCAAAGACCGAGTCGCCCTTTGGCGGGAGCGATGATTCAGGCCTGACCATGGTGCAAACCCGGGCCGGCGGCTTCATGGGAACGCCCAGGTACAGTGCGCCCGAGCAGGTCGTGGGAGATCCGATTGGGCCGAGTGCAGACATCTTCTCGCTCGGCCTGGTCATTGCCGAGTGGCTTTCGGGCCGAGCGCGCCTCGACTCCGAGCAACACTCGGAAGTGATGTCGAAATTACTCTCACCGCATGAATTCGAGCTCGACGACATTCCGTATCGCTGGCGCAAATGGGTGGCGAAATGCGTGGCCAAACAACCAGGTGATCGCTTCCAGTCGGCCAATGAGGCAGTCGCCAAGCTCGAAGCATGGGTAGTGAAAGAGGGCAAGCCAGCCGACTTCCTGGATGATGGCTATTTTCCCGGCGGAGAACAGGCAGCCTCAGAGGGGTCGAATTTCGTGGGGCGGGAACACGGTCCTCTCGAGCTGGATCTGGATCGAGTCGCCCAGGCGCCCTCGCGCCCTCGGACGTCGACGCCGATGTTCGATGCCGAGAAACCACGCGGCACGCCACCTTTGGGCACACAGCCGCCACCGCAAAAAGCGGCCAAGGCCCAGGGTGACGTCTCACATTTGATCCAAACCAAGCGGGATGACGAAGAAGGGGTTCTCGACTATCTTTATCTCTCGGCGGTCTTCATCATTTGTTTCGCACTGACGTTCTTTGGACTCACCTGGCTCACCGGCGGCTTCTGAGTCGACTCCTCTCTCAGATTGGGAGAATCGAATCCTTTGAGAATCGCAATTTTTTCCAGAGGTCGAACGCTCTACAGCACACGTCGTCTCGCCGAAGTAGCTCGGCGACGACGTCATGACGTGCGCGTCATCGATGCCTACAAGTGCATGTTTGGCATCGAGAACGGTGAGCTCGTCATTGATCACGATGGTCTGCGCATCGAGAACTTCGATGTCGTACTGCCGCGCGTCGGAACATCCTCGATGCCCCAGTGCGTGGCCCTTTTGAGACATTTCGAAAAACGCGGGGTCCCGGCGATCAACACGGCAGATTCGATCGTGACGAGCAAAGATAAATTCCATGCTCATCAGGTCATGGCAGCGGCCGGGCTTCCCGTGCCCAAAACATACACCACCCGAAACATCGACCGCCTCGAGGCCATTGTGGAGCGGCTCGGCGGCCCACCGATCATCATCAAGGTGACCCAGGGGACCCAGGGACTCGGGGTCATCGTCGCACACTCGATCGAAGCCGTTCGATCGACGACCCAGACGCTCTGGAGCCTCGATCAAGAACTGATGTTCCAGGAGTACATCGAAGAGTCGGCAGGGAACGATATACGACTCATCGTGGCGGGCGACTACGTGGTCGGCGGCATGCGACGTGAAGCACCCGAGGGTGAGTTTCGGGCCAATCTGCATCGCGGAGGAACATCGACGGCTTTCGACTTCGGCGACGAGATCGCCGAAATTGCCGTCAAGGCGGCTCGGGCGCTCTCATTGGATGTCGCGGGAATCGACCTTCTCGAGTCGAATCGAGGGCCGCTATTGCTGGAAGCCAATGCATCGCCTGGCCTGCAGGGCATTGAATCCGCGACGAATTTCGATATCGCAAAGGCGATCATTCGCCACACCGAAGAGAAAGCTCGGCTGCCTTAGCAGTCGTGAATGCCCTCATGGCGCGCCGCCTGACGAGCTCGTGCTCGACCGACTTCGAACCGAACCTGACCTCGATGGCATCCCTGTCCATAGGTCCATGGCTTTTGCATGAGTAATCCCATGAAATATCTTTCAGCGACCTTCGCTCTCGTCATCATTGCCGCGACGTTGGGATGCAGAGAGAAGACGCCCCCGCTCACGGACGCCGAGATTGCGGAAATCACGAAAGATGGTGCTTCGGTGATTGTCGAGCGCGACGAAGGACTCACGCTCGAAGGACTCGAGGGAGTCTACCTCGGGCAATCGATGGGAGACGCAGTGGAGTGGATGGAAAAGCACTGCAAACGATTCGTTTCGCTCGAGGGGGGTATCCGACGTGAGGGCAGCAGATTCAGGGGGTGCGATACTCCTGACCACGAGTTCCTCTATTCATTTCGCGTGGGGTTCACCGAACGCGCCGACAATCGAGTCTTCACGCTCGAGTTAAAACGTCGAAACCTCGAGCCGAAGCTGGTCCGGGCGCGCTTTCATCAACACGTGTCCAAGATGAACCGAGAAGTCGTACGCCCGGCGATCATCCGTGTCGAGGGCGCACGTTACAATATGTATGCAGACTGGGATGAAGGGGCAGATGGCCCGACCCACATTCTGATCGGATTGACCGACGAAGGCGTAAACGCACTGATGACAACGGAATGAGGCGCATCGCGCGGCACGCTCATGCATGCTGTCGCGAGAGCGCGGGTCCGAAAGCTTGACCCCTTCTGAGGGCCGTGATATCCCGGAAACTAGGTCAACTCGCGTGTGATAAACACTTTGTGAGCTTCGAGTTCGAAGCTCGGAATTCGCTTCATCGTTTAGGAGTTTGCATGTCTCAGACGGTCCTCGTCGCCGACGATAGTCAGACGATTCGCCAGATCGTTGAGATGGCGCTGAAAGCCTCAGAGTATGAGGTCGTCGGCGTCGACAGCGCGCAGGACGCCATGGAGGCTGCGAAGCATTCTCCGTCGGTGATTCTGCTCGATTACTACATGCCCGATGGCAGCGGCTATGATGTATGCCGCGCTCTCAAAAGCGGCGGTGGTACTCAGGGAATTCCGGTGATCATGCTGGGTGGAAGCTACCAGAACTTTGACGAGAATCTGGCTCGCCAGGCAGGAGCAGACGGCATCGTGATGAAGCCGTTCAAGACGGATACGCTCCTCGACGCGATCGACGCCGTGCAGAGTGGAGCAGCCGCTCCGCCCTCGCCCGAGCCTCAACTCGCCGAGGCGCCCCCCGAGCCTCAACCGATATCGCCTGAGCCTGAGCCGGAGCCGGAGCGCGCGCCGCAGCCGACGCCCGAGCCAGCCTCACCGCCGCCCGAGCCAGCCTCACCGCCGCCTCGCACGCCGACTCCAGCGCCGACCGGCGAGAGTCAGCCTCGTATCTCACCAGACGTGAATGCGAGCTCACGAGAGACGGCCCAGCAGCAAGCCGCGCCAGCACAGCAGTCCTCGACCAGTGGATCGGGTGCTATTGGCGTCGGTGTGAGCAAGGCTGAGATCCAGAATATGATCAAAGACGAAGTGCGCAGCGTCGTGAAGGAAGAACTTCCCAACATGCTGCGAACGGTCATGGGAGAGACCTTCCAAAAGAAGGTCCTGCCAAAATTGATGAGCCACACCGAATCACGAATCGAGAGCATGGTGAACGAGCGGATGGAAAGCGCCATCCGCCAGCAGGTACGCGATGAGCTCGAGCGCTTGCTCGCCGAATAGGCCAGCATCACGACTCGAGCATCGACCCGCCGATTCCGGCGGGTTTTTTTGTGGCCCTCACATTGGCTAGGAGCGTTTGCGCGGGCCGGAATCCTTGGTAAAGAAGGGCTCGAATTTAGATTGAGGTAGTGACATGAAGATCGACGAAACATACGACCCGCTCGAGGTCGAATCACGATGGTACTCGTTCTGGCAGGAAGGCGGCTATTTTCACGCGGATGAAACCAGTGAAAAAGAGCCCTACACGATCGTCATCCCGCCACCCAACGTCACCGGCAGCCTGCACATGGGGCATGCACTTTTCGTCACCCTTCAGGACCTCCTCATTCGTTGGAAGCGCATGGAGGGTTACGAAGCGCTATGG
>CAYFTY010000437.1:0-4565 GCA_964346045.1 uncultured Bradymonadales bacterium
GTTTGCCCTCTGATGCATCTCATGAGTGCAGATCGGCATAGGGCCTGAGGATTCACGTGGCGAAAGACTGGGAAAAACTCGCGGGTGAAAAAGGAGAGCGCGTCTCTTCGAGTCGACTCGAGCGTATGATGAAACTCGGAGGCATGGGCGCCGGAGTCGCTGCATCGTCGCTCGCAGGAAAGATGAAGAACTTCATCGGGCGACGCGGGCGAGATGATGAGGAACTCACCGACAACCTGCGAAAAAACGCCGAAAAAATGGCCGATGTACTCGGCGAATTGAAAGGCGCGTCCATGAAGATCGGCCAGATCCTCTCGGCCGACCCCGAGATGATTCCGCCCGAATTCGCCGAGGGTCTCGAGCGCCTTCAGCGAAGCGCGCCTCCGATGACGTGGATGACGGTGAAGACTCAGATCGAGACGGCGCTAGACTTGCCGATCGATGCCGTATTTCGCGACTTCAATCCCGAACCGATCGGCGCTGCGAGCATCGGTCAGGTGCACCGTGCCACCCTGGACACCGGCGAAGACGTAGCCATCAAAATCCAATATCCAGGCGTCGCGGACGCGCTCGAAAGCGACATGGAGACCCTGCGATCGATGTTGATCTGGGCACGCCCCTTCATCGATCGCGAACGCCTGAATCACTACTTCGACGAGATCCGCGAAGTCCTGCTCATCGAAGCCGATTACGTCAACGAAGCCGAACAGCTCGCCCGCTTTCGAGAGCATTTTGCCGAGAAGCCCGAGTTTCGGATCCCCGAGCCGCATATCGAACTCACGCGCCCGACGGTACTCATCATGGAGTACATCGAAGGCGAAAAGCTCGACCATGCCCTGGAACGGCTCGAAGCCGACGAGCGAGATGTACTTCTGGGCCGCTTCATCGGCATGTACGTCTGGATGTTTCACGAGCTTTTCGAGCTTCACGCCGACCCTCACCCGGGCAATTTCATGCTCGATGAGGACGGTCGCATGGTTCTCCTCGACTTTGGCGCCGTGCGAGAGTTCGAACCCGAGTTTTCGGATGCCATCCTCGAACTCCTCGACACCTGTTGGGAGAACGACCCCGAACGCGCCTTGCGCATCTACGAGCAGACTGGATTCGGCGGTGAGAATTTTCGATTTGAAGACTTCGACCCCGAACTCATCACCGAGTATCACGAAATTGTGCTCGCCCCGTTCATGACCACGGGTAAATTCGATTTCGGAGCCTGGCAGCCTGCTATCGACTCCAAAACGTTCATGATGCGCAATCCCGCCTTCATGAAGCTGATACCTCCGCCCGACGCCCTCCTCTATTTCCGCGTACTCAGCGGTATCAAAGGGCTACTCGCCAAATTCGGTGCGCGCATCAATGTCTACGACCTCGCGGTCGAGACGGCTGAGCGGCGCGGTGTGCTCACCCTCTGAAATCGATGCCGTCTCGAGCGAGCTGACCCGGAACTGCCCGGGACCGACTACGCTTCGGTGTGGAAATTTCGGGCGTCATGATCCAAGCTCGATGTATCTCTCGAGACGAATCGCTATGAAGATCGCCATTACCGGAGCAACAGGCTTGCTCGGCGGGAACCTCGCAGTCGAGGCTTCGAAAGCCGGGTATGAGGTGCGCGCGACAAAGCGCTCCACGAGTCAAACTTCGCACCTCGATGCGTGGGATATCGACTGGCACGAAGCATCACTCTCGGACACCGACGCAATGACCAAGGCCTTTGACGGCTGCGATGTCGTCTTCCATTGCGCGGCCGCGGTCAGCATCCAATTCGAGGTCAAAGACTGGATCCATCAGGCGAATATCGAGGGCACACGAAATGTGTTGCGTGCGGTCCAGGAGGCAGACGTCGGGCGATTGGTTCACTGTTCGACGGTCGGGGCGATCGGTCTCTCGACCGACGGAGAGCCATGCGATGAAACGCAGGTCTGGAACATGCCGGACTTTGGCCTCGGCGATGCCTACGTCACGACGAAATTCCAATCCCAACGAGACGTACTCGATGCGGCCGAAGAGGGGCTGGACGCGCTCGTGGTCAATCCAACGTATATGATCGGCCCCTATGACCCCCGCCCGTCGAGTGGCGAAATCGTCGTGCAGCTCGTGCAGCAAAAACTCCCAGGTTATACACTCGGTAAGAATAACTTCGTGGACGTTCGCGACGTCGCCCGTGGAATGCTGGCGGCGGCCAAGAAGGGAAAAAGGGGCGAGAAGTACATCCTCGGCGGTCGTAATATGACGTATAAAAAGTTCTTCGACGTGGTCTGCGACGTGGCCCGAATACCGAGAATCAACAAGCGAATGTCGCCTCTGGTTGCTTCGATCGCCGGCAAGACCGGCGACCTCTATGCGCGGGTTACCAACAAAGAGCCGCTCTTGAATTCGGCGACGGTTCGCTGGGGACACACCCCACGATTCATCTTCACGTCCGAAAAGGCCGAGCGAGAGTTGGGTTACGAGATATCTCCTCTCGAGCCGGCGATCGAAGACGCTATCACATGGTTCCAACAGCACGACATGATCTCATGATGCGAAGCCTTCTCATACTTGTCGTTCTGATGGTGTTCGGCTGCGACGATGTGCCGCCGTCGATCGAAACCTCCGAGGCCCCCCGGGCAGCGAACACCGCGCCGGAAGTCAAGCAGGCCCGGGAAATCCCGCCCAACGAACCGGGACTCGCGGTCACCGAGAGCCGAATTTACGACTTTAAAGTCGTTCATGCCCCATTGCGTACGCCCCAAGGCACCCTGGTTCTCTTGCACGGATATGGCTCGAATCCGCGAGACATCCTCGAGGTCGGACGCTTCTTGCAGCTCGACTGGGAAATCTGGGCGATTGAGGCGCCGATCCAGCTCGAGGAAGGGCGTTATGCATGGTTTCCACTCGAAAACGATGAAGATGGCAAGAGGAAACGAGGCTACGACGTCGAGCCCGTGGTCGCTCGACTGGATATGCTTGCCAAACTCGTGCGGACTCGAGCCGGTGAACGCAAACCACTCGTCGTAGCCGGTTTCAGTCAGGGCGGGGCTGTCGCCATGATGCTCGCCGAGCGAGAAGACCCCGAAATCAGCGGCGTTGCTGCCCTGAGCACATGGCTGCCCGATGGTGTGGTGCCCGATGCGAATCGTGAATATTTCGTGAGCCACGGCGACCGAGATAAACGTGTCCCCCTCGAAGAGGGCAAGAAGCTCGCGAGTAAACTAACTCGAGATCGCACGCAATTTCGCATCTATGAAGGCATGCCGCATACGATCAACCGTGCGGTGATCAGCGACCTCAAGACGTGGATCCTCGAAGACGTGGGTGGACGTCCGGAATTTAACTGACGGTGAAGTGATGGCCAAAGCAACGCTACGATCCGAAATCTCGGAAACCATGCGCAAATTGAAGCGCAGGCTGAGAGCCGAGCTCGATGATGATCTCGAGTCGATCATCGTCTATGGCAGCGCGGCCCGGGGCGATTGGAAGCCCGAATCCTCAGACGTCAACGTGCTCGTCGTCGTGAGTACTGCCGACCGTCAAGTACTGGATGCAATGGAGCCGGTGATCCGCGAGCTGCAGGCAGATATGTTGATTCGGCCACTCGTCACCACGACCAGCGAGCTCGCGGGCGCTGCGGACACCTATCCGGTGCTCTTTTTCGACCTCAAGCGCCATCACGTCGTGGTATATGGAGGCGAGATCGAATTACCCGAGGTCGCCGAGGCTCACCTGCGGCTGCGTGTCGAACAGCAGCTTCGCGATTTCGGGCTCACGCTACGCCGTGCCTACCTGCGAGACCGTGCGCATCCGCGGCGGCTCTCCAAAGAGCTGGAGTCCCAGGCCTCGGGCCTGCATGCGGTGCTCGAAGCGCTGGTCTTCCTCGAAACACGTGAGTGGCCAGCCAATCGCAAAGATGCCGCGAGACGTGCCGCAGACCTCGTCGGAGCCCAAAGCGAGGCACTCCAGGAAGTGCGCGGGCCGCATCCTCTGGACGACTCGATCGCCGAAACTTTCGAGGAGCTCTTGCATATCAGCTCTCGATTGATCACCTACGTCGACGGCATGGAACTCTGGTGATGTATCGACTCGTGCGCGAGCGCCGCATCGACTTCAACGAAGACGGCATCTTTCAGCACGATCCAGTGCTCGACATTGGCCGCTGAGTCAGAATACGACCTGATGGTATTCGATGACCGGCTGGTACTGAACCTCGTGTCGCTCGGCTCTCTCCCGGTCACTCATAAGAGCCGCTGAAGCGATCATGCTCAGCACGAGAATCGCTCCCATCGAAGTTCGTTCTTTCCAGCCCTTCGGACGTGTGAAAATGCCGAGCGTCAGGAGTCCGAACAAGATCAGCGACAGTGTGGCATAACCGTCCCACTCCAGCTTTTGCCCGTTCGCGAGAATCGAACCTGCGAAGAGACCCAGAATCGCGTACGAGAGGATGACCAGCAATTGATGACCGCTTGACGTCTCGGGAAGATGGTCGCGCATCACCAGAAGCGTGATCGCTGCTCCGGCAACCCCGAAGATCATGAAATCTGCCGGTTGTGTAGGGGGAGCGACGGTCATGCCGCAGCCGAAAGCTACTC
>CAYFTY010000438.1:0-4562 GCA_964346045.1 uncultured Bradymonadales bacterium
GACCAGCACTGAGTCGCCAGGATCACCCTGCGGGCCTTGTTCGCCGTCGCAGATGGTGGTGGTGTCGACGGTCTGATCGATGTTTCCATCGCCGGTCGTATCGTACCCAAAGGTGAAGGTCGTTCCGGTGTTCGGGCAGGCCCCCGAAGCGGCGGCTGCGCTCTCGACGAGCACGGAGTTCCCGTCTGCCCCGTCTACGCCGTCGCAGACCGTGGTGGTGTCGGCCGTCTGATCGATGGCACCGTCTCCGGTGGTATCGAACCCAAACGTGAATGTGGTGCCGTCGGCCGGGCAAGCGGCAGCAGCAGCAGCGGCGCTCTCGACGAGCAGGGTATCGCCATCGACTCCATCGCAGACCGTGGAGGTGTCGATCGTCTGATCGATGGCACCGTCACCGGTGGTGTCGTAGCCGAAGGTAAAGGTCGTGCCGTCGGCCGGGCAATCGGCGGTGGCTGCAGCCGCACTCTCGACGAGTACGGACGAGCCGTCGGCCCCATCGCAGACATTGATCGAATTCGCGACATCATCGATCGCGCCATCGCCAGTCGTGTCGTAACCAAAAGTGACGGCCGTTCCTCCTTCGGGGCAATCGGCAACGTCGGCCGCAGCGTTTTCAGTGAGGATCGGCGCTCCGTCGGCTCCGTCGGCTCCGTCGCAGACATTGGCCGTCTCGAGTACATCGTCGATCGCGCCGTCTCCGGTGGTATCGTAGCCAAACGTGACGGTCGTGCCGCCGGCCGGGCAATCCGCCACGTCGGCTTCGGCCGTCTCCGTCAGCGCCGAGTTCCCATCAGCACCGGGGTCGCCAGCCGGTCCTTCTTCACCATCGCAAACCTCTTGCGTGGCAAGCTCCTCGTCGATCGCACCGTCGCCGGTCGTATCGTAACCAAAGCGCAGAAGAGTTCCTCCAGACGCACAATTCTCAGCGTCGGTGGTTTCGACCAGAACACTCTGGCCGTCATCGCCGTCGGAGCCGCGAGCTCCGTCGTCGCCGCTGCACGCGGCGACAAAAAATAGGGAAAGTACAAGAGCAAGATATGCACGAATCTTCATCGAGTTCCTCGGCTTTGAATGTGAACAAGTGAGTGATGCGCAAGACTATGGAGGCACGGCCGAATTCAATCAAGGAAAACCGTTGAGTGTTGCCGACGCGCGCGCGAGGTCTGTATCGCTTGCGTCGCGATGCCATGAAAGCTAGCTTTCGCCCATGATTTTTCGTGTCTTCATCGTCGCATTATCACTCTCTGTACCCGCCATCGCCCACGCCGACGTCGAGATCACGGCCGAGCCCCTTCGCGACTGGGCGCTGCCATCAAATTTCCCGTTGCAGACGGCTTCGGTAGCGATGGGCCCCGACGACACGACCTATCTCTACAATACGATCGGCGACGCCGCCGACGCGCGCTGCGCCGTGATCATCGCGACCGACGAAGACGCGCGGCTTTTCGAATATCGTTTCGACGACATGGCGACGGCCTGCACGGTCGTCTTGCCGCATCCCGAAGACGGCTTTTTCGTGCGGGCCATCGACCCGAACGCACAGGATGGAGACATCACGGGGGCCACCGCGTATATCGATGGGGAGGGCCGCGAGGTCTGGAAAGTGCCCGACCGACAGCTCGTCGACGCACAGGAACAACCGCAGGGCCCCGGGGAGTTTCTCGGCACCTATGTAACGGCCATCCAACCGCTTCTCTACAGCTCGAGCGTCGATCGCCTGCTCGGGTTTACCGTCGGAAAGATCAGCATCGGATTCGACGAGAAATTCATCGGGCAGAGCCACCTCATCAACGCCGAGACCGGGTTTCTGGGGCGCAATGGATTGACCTTTGGCCAGGCGGGCGTGGGATTCCCGGCCGATGGAATCATCAAAAGCGACGGCGATTTTCTGATCCGCTACTTTTTGAATGGCCAGCAAGGTGCCGAATTTTTCAATTTCGACGGGCGCAGCGAGATCTCGTTTTTCGAGCCGGGCGACGATGATTGGTCACAGCGATTCATCTGGCGGATGCTGGGCGGCGACCGCACCGTGCATCTTTTATGGACCGATACCGACGAAGAGACCGAGCCGACGATGCTCACCGTCACCAACGAGCGCGGCGATGTCTTCTACGAAGTCGAATACGAGAATTTCTATCGCTTTCGCGATGGCGAGACGGTGCAGTTCGGGCTACCGACCAATCTCTGGCTCACCGATGAGTATTCGGTGATTGCCTATGTGTTGCAGGATTCGATCTACCTGAGATTCGTCGACGAAAACGGAGACTCACCCGGCATGGCCCGGTTGAACCCGGTGACTCCCGATCCTGCACTCGGGCTGGTCGCAGGCCCCTCGGGCCTGCGGCTTTTGACCTATAATTTTGTCGACAATCGCATTCTAGAATATCGGCTCGCCTTCGAAGACGTGGCTGAATTCGATCCCGATGCAGGCTTTGGCGACGCGGGCTTCAGCGTCGACCTGGGTCGAGATCAACTGGTGGACGTACTCGAAGAAGTGGGCTGTGCATGCCGAACCGTCACACGTTCGGTCGCATCTCAACCCCTGCTGGCACTGGTACTTGTGGGCCTGGTGGGGCTCGTCTGGAGAAGGAAGAGATCATGAGCGCAACAGAATGGGTCGAGATTCGGAGGCATCTTCATAGCCATCCCGAGCTTTCGCTGCAGGAGCACAAGACAGCGAAATACATCCGTGATTTTCTCGATGCGAACGACATTGAGTGGGAGTCGTGCGCCGAGACGGGGACTGTCGCTCTCGTCGAGGGCGCACACCCGGGCCCGACGCTCTTGTTTCGCGCCGATATCGACGCGCTGCCGATCCACGAGCTCAACAAGGTCGACTACAAAAGCGAGGAACCCGGCGTGATGCACGCCTGCGGTCATGACGTGCATACGACCGTCGGCATGGGCATCGCCAAGACGATCGCGGGCCGCGCAGAAGATCTCCATGGTCGCATCAAATTCGTCTTTCAGCCGGCCGAAGAAGCCTCTCCGACCGACGAAGAATCCATCGGCGCCGAACGCATGGTCGAAGAAGGCGTGCTCGAGAATCCCGACGTCGACGCCGCCTTTGCCTTTCACTGCATGCCTGCTCTCGAGGTCGGCAAAATTGGGTATACAGGCGGTGCGGTCTGGGCTCGCTCGGACCTCATCGAAATCGAAATCACCGGAAAGAAGACGCACGCCGCGTATCCTCACGAAGGCATCGACGCCGTCGTAGTTGCATCGCATGTCATCACTGCCTTGCAATCCGTGACATCGCGCGTCATCGATACCCGCGAGCCATGCGTGGTCTCGATCGGCCATCTCGAGGCCGGAAACTCCTATAATATCATCGCCGACTCGGCGAAATTGACGGGGATCCTGCGCTCGCACGCCGACTCGACCAGCGAGCGAGCGATGGAAGAAATTCAGCGAGTGGCCGAGGGGGTTGCGGCTGCCTTTGGAGCACGTGCCGAGACGCGCTTCACCGCCGGCGCGCGCCTGACTGCCAACGATATCGAGCTCGAGACCCGCACGGTAGCGATTCTGCGCGACATTCTGGGAGACGATGCCGTCGTGCCGCACCCGGCCCAGCTCGGCGCCGAAGACTTCTGCGCATTCTCGACGCGCGTGCCCGGTTGCTACCTCTTTCTGGGAATCCGCAACGAAGAAAAGGGCATCACCCACGGCATTCATACGCCCTATTTCGACGTCGACGAAGATTGTCTACCCCTGGGCGTCGATACCATGAGCGAGGCGCTCTTACGGCTCTCGGCGGCCTATTGATTCGACTGCTTCAATCGGCCTATTGAAGCTCGAGAGCCTGGCTTGTCGGCTCAGAGGCTATCGCCGAAGCTACACGTGAAGAGATTGCTGCTGCGGGGCAGGAGGCTGATACCGAACTCGCGTCCAATCTTCGTGGTGCTGCGTCCAGGCAATGCCGTCACCTGATCCTCGTTGCGACACGCCAGAATACCCTCGAGATCGGTCGTCTCCCAGACATCGCCCGTCGGGCAAGTCACGCGCAAAAAACCCTGCTCTTCGAACGCCACGGTTGTCGTGCCGCGAGATGTCGCGAGAACGAAATTTTCAGGCGTATCATCGAAAGAAAGACACTCTTCGCCATTGCGCGCGATCTCGAAAGACCAGTCATCTAGACCGATAACCTCGCCTTCGACGAGGGGATTTTCAAAGGTAATCACGAGCTCGTTGCTCTCGTCGATCGGTGCGAAACAGGTCAAACCGTCATTACTGATTGTTCCAGTCGCCGCACCATTCGTACATGCGTAGGCTTCCTCGAGCCCGAGGGTCCAGCAGAATCGGGGATCGTTGAGCACCTCGCAGGTGAGCTCGCAGGTCTGCTCTGCGCAACGAAGCTCGGTCGAGCCCGCATCGGGTGTCACACCTGCGTCACCCGCGTTGCCCTGGTCGACCTCAAACGACGCATCGAGAGGTGTGAAATAAGCTTTCTTCGTATCTTCACCGCAGGCGGCCAGAACGACGGCAAAGAGCAATACATATCGGCGATTCATGACTGTGGACTCCTCATAAGGTCTCGTCGAATGAACGTACCAGAGATTCGC
>CAYFTY010000439.1:0-4554 GCA_964346045.1 uncultured Bradymonadales bacterium
GGCTGATCTCGGAATTCGGGTCGTTCATGTCGCCGGCGATGATGGCGTGGGTGGGACAGACCACCACACAACTTGGTTCCATGCCGACTTCGACGCGGTGTGCGCAATAATGACATTTGGCGGCCGTGCCCGACTGCGGGTCGATATGAATGGCATCATACGGACATGCCTGCAGACAGGCTTTACAGCCGATGCACGCCTCGGGGTCGAATTCGACGATCCCGTCTTCGCGTTGATACATCGCGGTGACCGGGCAGATGCGAACGCAGGGTGGGTTTTCGCAATGGTTGCACCGCGTCACCTGAAACTGCCGCCGACTGTTCGGGTGCTCCCCGATCTCGGTGTACTTCACCCAGGTGCGATAGACACCCAGCGGCACTTCGTTTTCGCTCTTGCAGGCTGTCGAGCAGGCGTGACAGCCAATGCAATTACGATTGTTGATCACGAAGCCGTAGTTTTTCTCTCTTTCGGTCTGGGCTGCCATACACGCTCCCGCGATGGGGTCTGGTCTCGTTTCATGTTGGGACACGTGTCCAAACATTTGAGACGAAAAATTTGCGTGTGAATCGGGTGCTGGCGCAAAAAAAGCGGGGCGAGTTGGCGCCTCCCTCAGGCTTAATTTTGTCCAGCGGGGCCTCGAAGCGCCGCGGACATCCACTGCGTCGGTCTACCGCTATCACACTATTGGCATTTCATGCCGCAAGTTGCATGCCATGCGGATAGCCACTGGGCTCTTTGGTCTGGTATCAGGTGATCACGTGCTTAGGATCTGCAAACCTTCTTCTATTTTTCGGGCCGGGAGGCCGTCATGTGGAAATTAATACTCAAGCTCTTGATTAACGCCGCTGCAATCTGGGCCGCCGCCGCGATTGTTCCGGGCATGAGCCTGGATACGTCGGCGCCGTTTTCGGTGGTGCTCGTAGTTCTCGTCTTCGGGCTCGTTAACGCGCTAATCAAGCCCCTCATCACGTTACTCGGCTTGCCCTTCGTCGTGGTGACACTCGGATTCTTTTTGCTGGTGATCAACGCAGGAATGCTCGGCTTGACGGCCTGGCTGACAGATGCGCTCACCATCTCGGGGTTCTGGGCTGCCCTCTGGGGGAGCATCTGCGTGTCGGTGGTCAGTTGGTTTCTGGAGCTCTTTCTGCCGATCGATGAAGACGAGCGGACCGAGCGGGACTCGGCCTAAATTCATGACTACCGGGGAGATTCGGGTGGCCATTCGAAAGTGAGAAAGCTCGACGCGTCTGGTGTGCCTACTGAAGATACGTATTGCATGCCCAAGCGCGACGAAAACGGCCGTATCGGTCCAATCCTCGACTGAGTGCTTAGCTCAAGAGCCGCTCGGCGAGTTCCTGCAGCCATTCGCCCTCGGGCGTCGAAGTGTCGATGAGGTCGGCCGACGAAGCGTCGAGCAGCTTCTGCGTCTCGCCGGTCGGCTCATCTGCTTCGTCGAGTACTTCGTGAAGTACCGCGTGTTCGTGGGTCACATCGTGGGTCTCGAGCCACTTACTGACCTGCTTTTCGAATTCCGGATCGCCGGGATAAGGCGTCTCGCTTTCGTTCGAGGGACCAAGCGAGTTGATGGCCTCGATGACCATCTCTTTGCGAGTGCCATACGGTACCGCTGCCAGCTCGTCGGGCATGAACGGTCGGCCGATGTAGATGTCCTGCCTGCCCATCCCAATCGGAAATTCGAGGCGCTCGTCGAGCGGCTTGGTCGGCAATGCTCCGACGAATCGAATCGGCACGACCGGAGCGTTGACGGCGAGTGCCATGTCGATGAAGGCGCCGCTCATCTTCTGCACCGGCGTTCGGCATTCGAGCGAGCGCGTACCCTCGACGTGGACCATCACCGAACGTCCGACACCGGCCATTTCGGCGGCGAGATCTTTGAGGATTCTCGGCAACGATTCGCGGTCGTCTCGGTCGAAGAATGCGATGACACCCGGATCTTTGATCTCCGGATAACGGAAGCAAAGGTCGATCAGTCGACCGAGCCATGTTTCCTTGTGCTCGATCTTGGCGAGCGTCAAAGTCGGCACCGAGTTCAGGGCCGAGGCGATGATTGAGAAGAGCAGCGATTCGACGCCGACCTGGTGGTTTCCAAGATACAAGAGGCTACGTCCGTCCGTCTTTGCGAAAGCCTCGGGGTCGGTCAGGACCACGCGGTTGATGAAGCGTTCGATGAGGCCGTAGTAGAGGTCTTCGACGGGCCAGTCAGTGGTCCCGAACCAGTCGGTCCAGAAGTCTTTCACACTCGTGATATCGAGCTCGCCTTTGGCGCTACCGGTCACCGTTACGAGGTTTTTGTTTCGGGCGACATCGAGTTCTTCGATGCGTGTCAGTGGCAACGAATCGGGCAGAGTACCGGGGTGCACCCGATGTTCGCGTGCGATGTGTTCGTTGCGGGCGATCTCTTCGGCGTCGGTGGTGCCATAGATATTTTCGACCGTTCCGCGCAGCCAGTCGATGGCTTCGACGTCGTCTTCGTCGAGGATGGTCTTTCCATCTTCGAACTTCGAGATCGAAAGTCCTTCGACGAAGGCTTTGTCGCGCAGGAATGCTCTTCGTTCCCGCGATTCGGCGGATCCGAGACTTCCTTTGGGAAAGCACGCTTCGACGAGGCGCATTTCACACCACACGCCTTCGTCCGAAATGACCTGCACGGCGAAGGCGGGGAAGTCGGGACTGCCCATCATGCCGTCGGGGCGTACTTCGACGCGGACAGTGCCGCGGGTGGGCGTCTTGCCGTAGAAGGTCGCCTTCGGAATGAAGGCCGGGTAGGCAACCTTATCGGCTGGATAGCGCTCGTCCCACATCTGCAGGTTGTCGTGTGGGATGGCGTGGGTGATGCCGTCGAGCAGCAGTGGGTTGAGTCGGCCTGGCGGGACGTTTGCCGACGAGGAAGTCGGCGCTTCAGTTCGCAAAATCGCGCTGGCGCCGTCGCTCGTTCGCACGAGTGATTCCAGTATCTGGAAGGACTCGCCGTGGAAGAGCTGCCCGGTTTCGTAGGGTGACTCGACTTCGGAACCTTCGAGAGCATCCCACGGGGCAGGGCGCATGCCGTACATGCCGGTCTTCACCTTGCCCGAGGCCACGACCTTCTCGGCTCCGTCGTCGGCGACCGAGAGCAGTTCGACGTCCTCTGCGCTTCGACGCGTCTTCATTGTTTTCGGTCCGTCGAAGGCGAGCCAGCCTTTGACGCGGACGTCTTCGATCGATGTTACCGGGTCGGCGATATTGGCCGCCTGCGCCAGATAATCGACCATCGACATCATGGGCAAAGCGGGCAGCGCGTAGGTCGGGCAGTGGTCTTCGAGCCACGTGTCTTCGGCCGGGTCGAGCGTGAACGTCGGCTCGTCGCCGGCGCCTGCGTCTACGATGCGCATGCCCATGTTGAAAGCTTCGTAAATCCGCTTGCCGTCGACCCAGAGCGAAGCTTTGGCGACCGCGTAGGGGCCGTCGTCGTCACGTCCGGTCTCAGTGATCTCGATGGTGGTCTGAATGAGCTCATTATGCGGAATGACCTGGCCGCGGTACTTCCAGGTGAGTTCGTGAGCATGGCTCAGCGTCTCGAATCGAGCGTTCTCGATACCTTGGTGCATGCCCGTCTCGAGCATGTAGAACTGCAGGAGCTGAATCATCGCTTCGATGCCGAGCGAGCCCGGTTGCACGGGGTCCTGGAAGAAGTGTGCTTTGAAGAACCACTCGGCCGGGTCGACGTCTTTGTCGGCCCGAAGCGTTCCGAGACCTGCCTCGCCGCCTTCGGGGTCGAAATAGGTAACGCGATCGATCATCAGCATCATCGGTTCGGCGAGCGCCGGACCGTCGTCGAGCCAGTATCCATCAGGTCGAGTCGTGAGGTCGGCGATGACATCACTCTCGGCGTCGAGGAGCGCACGCTGCTCGGCTGTCGTCGGAAGGCCGATCTGATTCTGCAGTGCCTCTGCCGGAAAGAACCCAAAGACCGTGTCCATCTCGTAGACGAGCGTGTCGCCCGCGAAACATTCGACGTCGAAGCTGACGATGATCATCGGGCCCGTCTTCGAAATGCCAGTGCTCTTCACCCTGGTCAGCAGCATTTCCGAGTCGGGAATCAGGTCGACATGCAGTGTTCCGGTGCCGTCTAGATTCCTGAAGAAGAGCTCTTTATTCTCGACGGTGAGCGCGCATCCCAGATAAGAGGCGAGCCAACCGCAGGGCTGCAGCGCAGCCTCGAGCAGCACAGCAAACGGCATCGTGCGGCAGCCGTTCTCGTCGAAATACCAGGCGTCTTCAGGGATGTCGTACTCGACGTCGACTTCCATACCCTTTTGCATGCTGCCGATTTCGCCCTCGACGCGAGCGACGCGCGATAGGAAGTGATAGGGCGGGTTTGGCAGTCGAGCTACGCGTAGCGGGCTGTCGAACGGCTCGTAGATCGGGCCGAAAGCCTGCGAGGGCCGGCCGTTCGCGCAGGCCAGCATCGAGTGGTAATCGAACTCGAACCCGTCGACGTCAGCGACCGGTCGGGTCTCTTCGTAGCCTTCGAGGAGCTTGCTTCCCTGGTCG
>CAYFTY010000440.1:0-4553 GCA_964346045.1 uncultured Bradymonadales bacterium
TGACCGACGAAGCAATCCCGATCGTTGACGCAATCCTCTGATGTAAATTCTGGCGAACAACCCGTCCAGACCAGAAGCGGAAGAAGTACGGCGAGTATTCGAAACAGGCCTGTCTTCAAGCGCATGCTCATTCCCTCTGCAGGTGGAATTCAGATTCCCGATGTCATGGAAATATCCCTTCGTTGGTAGCGTGAAATCGTCACAGATTCAATCACGCAAAGCACCCGAAGAGAGTAAGCTGTCTCTCGAGCGAGGTCTTCTCGCGGCTCGGCTGTGACGCGGGCCAAGTACTCAGAAGATGCGAATTTCAGGAATCCGGCGATGCGTCGTCGCTCTTTGCGCTCTTCCACTTGTAGACGAGCGTGACGAGGCAACCGATGCCGAGCACGAGAGCGACCCATTGTGAAGTCGAAAGTCCGAGCATGCCGCCTCGCTGGTCGGCGCGCACGAATTCGATCGAAAAGCGTGCCATCGCGTAGAGAAGGCCAAAACTCAGAATCACCTGGCCGTCAAAGCGTTTGCGAGGACGCACCCAGAAGTAGGTGAAGAGAAAGATCGCAAAATTATAGAGCGACGACATCGCCTGTGTCGGCCAGACCGGAAGGCTCGTCTTTACGCCTGCGGCCCACTGCGCGGCCAACGCCTCGTGGTGATGATCGAAATGCTCCTGATAGGCCGCCGTTCCGGCCGGGAATCGCATGCCGAGCCACTCGATATCGCAGACGCCGCCAAAGCAGCAGCCAGCGCCCAGACAGCCCAGTCGACCGATCGCAATCCCCAGTGGGATGCCCCAGCCGCCCATGTCGAGGATCTTGACGGCCGGCCATTCGTGTTTGCGAAAGTAGAACCACCCGAAGATGACGGTTGCGATCACCGCCCCGTAGACCGTGAGCCCGCCCGCCCAGAATTTGAGCGCGCGGAAGCAATCATGGATCGGGTAGCAGAGGCCGTCGGACGGATTGCAGATGCTACCGATGTCGCGACCGCTCGTCTGCTCACCCAGACACTGCGCGTTCGAGACGCACGACGCGCCGCTCTTCAATGCCTCGCCTTCGAGCAAGAAAGGATCGGTGCAGAGATGCACGTAATCCATGAAGAGGCCGTCGAATAGGACGTGCATCACGCGCGCGCCGAGGACGCCCACGATGAGCATCCAGATCGCCATGTCGTAATATTTACGTCGTTCGAGCCCTAGCTTATCGGCCTCGAGTCGACCGAGCCACACGGCAGCCGCCCAGCCACCAACAATCGCAGCAAAATAGGTAGGAATGCGAAAATGAAAGGCGCCGTCGAGCCCGATCCAGGCGCTATCGAAGAGGGTTGGAAACACCTCAAGCTTCGCTCGGCTCGGGGTCGTCTTCGTTGCGGGCTTCGAGACTTTCGCGAATCATCTCGATAACCATCAGACCGACCCCGATACATATGAAGGTATCGGCCAGATTAAAGGTCGGCCAACGGTATTCATCGGTATATTTCCAGACGATGAAATCGATCACGTAATCAAAGCGCACGCGGTCGATGAGGTTGCCGATCGCCCCTCCACAGACGCATGCCAGAGCCCAGATCAAGAGCTGCTGCCGCAATTGGACGCCGATCAAAATCCAGAAGATGATGATCACGGCGACTGCGCTCACCATGAGAAAAAACGGTCGCCTGAGCTCGGACTCGGCATCGGCCAGGAAGCTGAAGGCCGCACCGGGATTGCGGGTGTATTGCCAGTCCCAGTAATCGTCGATCACCGTGACTTCGCGCCAGCGCACCTCGAGTTTATCCCCGGCTTCGAGCTCGTCGCCAGCCTGTACGAGCACCGCTTTATCGGTCGTCGTCGAGCGTACGATCCGTTCGAGTTCATCATCGGTATTTGGCGGCACGAATTCGTGACGAAGATACTCTTTGACCGTCTTTCCTTCGAATTCGTCGGGAACTGTCAGGTAGATATAATGGTTGAAACTCGAGCCTCGTGCGGTCGCGAGGCGATCCGAGGCGATCTGTTTGGTCCACTGATCGAGCCCGACACAGACGAGGACGATGGCGATCACCTGGACAAACTTCAGAACGTTCTTGTTCACCTTCTACCTCGGCAAAAAAACAGCCCGTTCTTGCTAACAAATACCGATGCCGTGAACAAGTTCACTCGTGGGTGGATTCCCTCGCGTTTCACCACGTTCACGCAACCCGGCGAAAAGCTAGGGAAGCCTTCGATTCAACATGTCGGCGAGCATGCCCAGGGTGAAGATCTGGATGCCGGTGACAAAGAGGACGACGGTGGTCACGTCCCAGACGCGGTCGGCCACGATGTAGCTTCCGACACCGACGCCGATGGCGCCGAGAATAAAGAAGATCGCTGCCGGCAGAAAGATGCGCAGCGGGTCGAAATACATCACCGTTCGCACGATCAACTTTACGAAATTCAGGGTGTCGTAAATCGGGCGAATCTTCGACTTACCCTCGCGCTTATTATAGTTGATCGGCACGTACTTCACGCGGAAGCCGGCCGAGAACATCGCGAGTGTGATGGTCGTGGTAAACGAAAATCCGTTGGGCAGAATATTGTAGAAATTTCGCACGACCTCGCGCCTCATCAGGCGGAATCCGCTGTTGAGGTCGGGGATTCGCTGGTTGCTCAAGACCGAGGCGAGCTTTCTGAGCGCCCATTTCGGCGGTCGGCGAATCAGCGGGATATGCGTCTTTTCACCTGTTCGTGCGCCAACAACCATATCGTAGTCGTCGCGATGCTCGAGCACGTCGGGGATAAACTCGTTGGGATAGGTCCCGTCGGCGTCGGTGATGAGAATCCACGGGTGTTCGGCAGCTTCGATGCCCGTCTTGAGGGCTGCTCCGTAGCCACGATTCTGCTCGTGACTCACCAGACGCAGTAGATCGTCGAGAAACGGCTCGATGGCAGCGGCGGTGCCGTCGCTCGAGCCGTCGTTCACGATGATGACCTCGAGCGGAATGTCGAGGTCGAGCGTTCGAAGCTGATCTTTGAGTTCGCCGAGGGTGGGCGCGATGCCGTTTTCTTCGTTGTAGGCGGGGATCACGATAGAGAGCCCGGCCTTCGCCAGCGGTTGGTCGGGGCTCTCTGAAAGCCCTGGATCACCCACGTCTTCTTGCTCGACAGTCGGTTTTTCTTCGGTCGTCGGTGCGGTCACGATGCGTTCCCGTGAAAGAGATTAGTCGATGTCGAGATCGGCCCATGCGTCGTCGACCGACGCGTCTTCCTCGGTCGTGCTCGCAGGCGCTCCGATGCGCCCGGTCTTGAGTCCCCTGGCTTCGGGATCGTCAGAAACTTGAGGCAGACCCAACTGTGGGTCCCGCTCGGTTTCGTCATATTCCTCGTCGTCTGTGGCCTCTTTGGACTCTTTGATCTGAGCGCCGAGGCTTCCCAGGATCGGAGTCGGTTCATCGTCTTCGGCTTTGATTTCGGTCTCAGACTCTTCTTCGGCTTCAGCGGGCTCGGAGGCATCTGCTTCTTCGTCGGCCGCGGCGGCAAGGGCTGCTCCCGAAAGGATCGCAGTGCTCTCGCCCTCCGTCGCCTCAGCGGCTTCTTCGGTGTCACCGTCTTCCGCCGATTCTTCTTCCGCCGACTCTTCTTCGGCCGATTCTTCTTCCGCCGATTCTTCTTCCGCCGATTCTTCTTCCGCCGATTCTTCTTCCGCCGATTCTTCGGCGTCATCGTCTTCTTCGATGACAGATGCCGGCACGGGAGCTGATTTCACGGTCGCGGCCGCCTCCTCTTCTGCGGCGTCGGATGCGTCCGAATCTTCGTCTGCTTCTTCCGTGGCGGGCAGCGGAGACGCCTTCAAAGTCTGGCCGCCTTCTTCTTCGGCGACTTCGGCCTGGCGTGCTTCAGCGACCTCGACGGCCTCCTCGTGGTCGGCTGCACCAGCCGCCGGCTCCGAAGGTTCCTCCAGGGGTCGAGCAGCTTCGACCGGAACAGGCGCCGTCGCGCCGTCAGCTGATGCCGACGTGAAGTTGGCCTTCTTGAGCTGCGATTCGAGCAACTGGACTCGCTCTTGCGCGGCATCGAGCTGTCGCTGCGTGATCTTGTAGGCCCGGTCGTTGTTGTCGGCGCGCCGTCGCTGCTTGTCGACGTTGCGCGAGGTCGACTTGAGTTTCGACTCGAGCTCTTTGACGGCTTCCGAATGCTCAGAGACCAAGGATGCGATCTTCGACTCGTAATGCTCCTCGAGTTCGGCGAGCTTCTCGCCCGCTTCGCCTGTCGCCTCGACTTTCGGCTTCGGCTTCTCTTCTTTTTTGGGAGCCGGTCGCGAACCATCGCCGCTCTTCGCCTTGTCTTTCCATTCTTCGACCTCGGCCTTGGCGGCCGCAAGCTCCTGTCGCAGGTCGAAGACGGTGTCTGAGTCGGCAACCGTCGGCGCCGGCTTTTCAGCCTCTTCACGCAGTTCCCTGGCTTCTTCTTTGAGCTCGTGAACGCGCTTTTTGAGGTCCTTGATCTCGCCTTTGGCCTCGGAGAGCTCTTCTTTGAGCGCCGGGTCGTCTTCGGCCTTTTTCGGAGACTCGGTCTCGACCTTTTTGGGCGTTCTCTTTCG
>CAYFTY010000441.1:0-4549 GCA_964346045.1 uncultured Bradymonadales bacterium
ACAGCGACGGAAATATCCTCACCCAGTCGACGGAAACGGCCGATGTCGAAACCTTCGAATATGTAACGACGGACGCCGAAGACCTCACGCTCGAGGTTCGAGTCAAGAACGGCGTCGGTGCGGTGGACTATGATTTGAATTGGACCGAACGCGACAACGTCTGCACCGACCGATTCGAGCAAAACGACACCTGTCCCTCTCAGAACACCACGCTTGCGCCGACGATGTTCCCGGCCACCTATTCAGGCCTGAATATCTGCAGCGACGCGGACTGGTACACGGTGAATCTGCAGCCTCTGCAGACCGTAACCTTCCGGGCGACCTACGACCCGGCTGTCGCTGCAGGCGATCTCGACATTACGCTCTTTGGCCCCAATGACTGCGCGACGTTCATCGCGTCCGAGACGCGGGAGCCTCCGGTCCAGGGATCGACGACCGTGACCGAGACCATCACCTACCAGGCGCCCACCGGCGGAGAGTACAACCTGCTGGCCAGCCTCTTCGCGGGCATCAACGTTCCGTATTCACTGGAAGTCGACATTCAGGACGGTCCTCCCTGCACGGACGACGCCTTCGAGCCAGACAACGACCCGACGAACGCCACAGCCATTTCGGCTGTCGATGCGGCGAATGGAGACGACAACATCATCACCGGCCTCAAGATCTGTGATGAGAACGAAGACTGGTTCGCGATCGACCTTGCCGAAGGAGACTTACTCGAATGGCAGGTCGAATTCGACAATAACGAGGGCGATCTCGATGCCTTCCTCGTGGGCCCCGACGAGACTACGGTCATCGCATCGAGCACCACGACCGGAAATACTGAGACGGTGACGTACACCCCGGGAACCGGCGAGGCTGGTACTTATTATCTTCGTGTCGAAGCCAAATTCTCGGCGCGAGCACAATATCGTGTCCTCACCTACCTGAATAACGTCGGCCCGGCCGACCCCGCTTGCCCGGACGTCTTCGAGAACAACGACGACGCTGCCAACGCTACTCCGATCGGAACCGGCAACTACTCGCTCCTCGTCTGCGGAAATCCTGTCGACGACGACTGGTTCACCCTCGATGTTGTGGCTGGAGAGCAGGTCGAGATCGACCTGACCTTCTCGCACGCACAGGGCAATGTCGACATTCTCCTCTTTGACGACCGAAGCCTCACGAATCCGGTCCGAACGGGTCAATCCGCGACTGATAATGAGACGATTCGATACACGTCAGCCCGAGACCAGACATTGACATGGCGTGTCCTGACAACCTCTTCGACGCCCTCGATTCCGTACGATATGGACGTCCTCGTCGTTCCTGCAGGAACATGTAACGACGATGGATTCAACCCCAATGGTAGCAGCGGCACAGCAGCCGAACTTACATTGCCTACGTCGGATGCAGAGGGGCTTTACGGTGGACTCACGAAGTGCGAAGACACCGAAGACTGGTACGAGGTCGACCTGACGTCAGGTGATGATTTCGAAGCCTTCATCAACTTCAAGCACGCCGATGCCGACCTCAACCTCACGGTCTACGACCCCGCCATGAATCCGATCGGTATGGGTGGAGACTCGACCACAGACGACGAGTCGGTGGCGTTCACGGTTCCAACTACCGGCACCTACAAAATTCAGGTCGACTCGGTATCGAGAGCCCGAGTCATCTACGATCTCATGCTCTTCGACAATGGCGTCGGCCCGCAGGACCGGGTGTGCCCCGACCCTTACGAAGACAACGATCTGCGCGCGGCGGCTTCGCCACTCGCAGTCGGAGCTGAGCAGGATCTCCTCCTCTGCTGGGAAGGAGGCGCAGGAAACGACCAGGACTTCTATTCGATCTTCGTGCCCGAGGGCGCCACGGTCACCGTGGACGTACTTTTCTCGCATGCCGACGGTGATATCAATGCGTTCCTCTATCGCGGAAACGATCTGATGACGACGTCCGAAGGAACATCGACCACCGACAACGAACAGGTCACGGCCACGAATATGGGTGCGGGTGAGACGTATATCCTGCGGGTCTTCGGCGTCACATCTCCCTTCTCATCTCGTTATGATCTGAATGTTGCCCTCTCCTTCACCACTACGTGCATGGAGGACATGCAGAGCGAGCCGACCTTTGCAGGTGCACAGGGCGGTGCAGCTACTGCGACAGGCAGCTACGACGCACTGACCCTCTGCGAGGGAACCGAAGATTGGTTCAAGCTGCCCGCATCGACGACCTCGGTCGAAGCCTACGTCGAGCTCAATGCTCTTCTTGGCGACATCGATGTCGAACTCCTCGATTCGTCGCAGACGGTCATAGCGAGCAGCGAGACCACCGATAATGTCGAATCGATCGTCGAAACCGGACTCTCGAGCTCGGAGACCTACTATCTGCGACTCTTTCCAAAAGCGGGGGCTTTCGTGCGTAACGACTACGATCTCTGGATATCGGTGAATGGTTCGGCGGTTTCTGTGCCATTCTGTGCAGACCCGTACGAGCGCAACGATGCCCGAACGGCTGCGACACCGATCGATATCACGTCGCAGAGTAGCTACACGGACATGATCGCGTGCGGAGCGGACGAGGACTGGTATCAGCTCTCGAGTCTGCAATCGACGGCTCCTGGCTACCGCGTAGAAGTCTTCTTTGACCATGCAGCCACGGAGAGCGACCTCGCCATCGATTTCTTCGATACGGCGGGTAACCCCATCATGGGAGAGTCGGTCGACTCAAAAAACAACGATGAGTTCATGGTATTCAATCCGCCGTCGGCAGGCTCGTACCTGATGCGAGTGTCGAATGATTCGGGCTCGACCACGGCGACTCCGTACATCACCTACATCGCACGAGACTTCTTCTCATTCTGCCCTGAGGATCAATTCGAGCCGAACGATGGCGTCGGATTCCAGATCAGCGGAAGTCCACTTCCGGATGTGCCCGGTACCTATGCGCTGGGCTCCTGCCAGAATCAATCGGATGACAACTACACGTTCACGGCTCCCGCCGCTGGAGACTATCGCGTCGAGATTCTCTACAACTCGGATCGTATGACGCTCGAAGGCACTCTCTTCCGCCAGCAGGGATCGCTGACCCTGGATCCGTTCAGCTCTCCCGCAGCCAACCGTCTGACGTACACCGTCAGTGGAATGTCGAGTGGAGAGCAGGTCCGCGTGAATGTCTTCAACCCGACGGCGGGTACAAGCACGCCGACATACGGATTCTACGTGCTTCGCATCATCCAGCTCTGAGTCACGGCAGCTCGAGCATCGCCCGCGCATTCACAGATGCGCGGGCTTTTTTATGCCCGCTCCGATCACGTTGACGGATTTTGCCTGCTGCGGTTAGCTTCGCAGCGCCCCATTCAGAGGCTGCGTGCCGTGACTTCTCTAACGCTCAACGACATCCGCAAAACCTATGACGGCGACGTCGAGGTGATCAAAGGAATCGACCTCGAGATTTCGGACGGTGAATTCCTCGTGCTCGTCGGACCTTCGGGATGTGGGAAGTCCACGCTCTTACGCATGATTGCAGGCCTCGAGGATATTACCGACGGAACCCTCGAAATTGGTAATGAGGTGGTGAACGACGTCGAGCCCCGAGACCGGGGCCTGGCGATGGTTTTCCAATCTTACGCGCTCTATCCGCACATGACGGTTCGCGAGAATATGGGGTTTGGGCTGCGCATCCGCAAAGAGGATCCCGAGGTGATTCGCAAGCGGGTCGAAGAAGTGGCGGCCATGCTCGATATCAGCCCGCTCCTCGAGCGGTTGCCCAAGCAGTTGTCCGGCGGACAGCGCCAACGCGTAGCCATCGGGCGCGCCATCTGCCGCAAACCGGATGTCTTCTTATTCGACGAGCCTCTCTCGAACCTCGATGCCGCGCTGCGCACTCAAATGCGGGTCGAATTGAAGAAGCTGCACACCGAATTGCGGACCACGATGATCTACGTGACCCACGACCAGGTCGAGGCGATGACGCTCGCCGACCGGATCGCGGTCCTGCATCTCGGCCACCTTCAGCAGGCGGGTTCACCCACCGAGCTCTTTGAGAAACCTGCCAACAAATTCGTGGCTGGCTTCATCGGTTCGCCGTCGATGAATTTTCTGGATGTCGAACTTCGAGATGAGAATCTGGTGTCGAACGATGCGACCTTTCCGGCCCCCGCCTGGGCAAGAGAAGCCATCGAGGTGGGTATCCGGCCGCAACATCTCGAGCTCGAGAAGCCCGAAGGTCTACACGCCACGCTGCCGGCTACCCTCGACATCATCGAACCCATGGGGTGGGAAGCTCATCTGCACGTGCAGATGAAAGATGGTCGACATCTCGTGGCTCACACCGAGATCGAAGCACTCGACGGACTCGAGCGTAACGACGAGCTCGTGCTCTTTGCCGAACTCGATCGATTGCATTATTTCGACGAGGCCGGACACGCCCTGCGCAATGAGTGATAAAGACCTCTACGAAAATCTCGATGACGTCGAGACCCCCGGTCCTGCCAAGGTATTCAAATGGGCCGTCGTCGACCGGGTGACCGGCGGACGCGAGGGAGACGCCGACGCCACCGGAGGCA